>RFYV01000017.1 GCA_009921265.1 Betaproteobacteria bacterium
CTCAACTCATTGACGGATGAGCCAATGAGCTGGGTGGCTAGCTACTGATCGTTTCTGCGCTCTTAGTCGGTTCATTAGAACTTTTCGCAGCATCAAATGCCCCATCAATAAGAGAATTGCTTATCTCGCCATTTTGTTTTACACCCTCTTAAACAATGGGCGCTGTCAAACATGCTCCAGCTGCTTCTGGGCACGCTGCCGCTGCCAGTCCTGATGTTGCGCTTCCTGCGGGCATGTTGATTCCCCTAAATTAAAGTTAATGAATTAAATTCAACTTTCTGTTGACTTTTAAGTTTGAATTCATTGAATAATTGTGAACTCATAGATTAGTGGTGTTTTGCATCGTCAAGGCTCTGTAAAAAACACAAGATTTACTAGGCCTTTGCACTACTCTAAATAAATATGAAATTTTTTCCAATGCCCCCACCTAATGATTTTTCAATTGCAAAATATTCTCTAAATTCACCGCCATATTTCAAAATAACATTTTGTGAAGCGGTGTTATCCATTTCGGTATGAATCGTGACAAATGCAAGCCCCATATTTTTGATCTCTTTTAAAAATAATTACAGTGCTTTTTGAGCGTAGCCTTTTTTCTTTTCCAAGGCGGAACTGTATAACCGATATGACCGTTGGAATTTACTGGCAAATCGGTTTTGCCGTATTGCCACCGAATGTCAATGGAGCCCGCATAATCGCCATCCCACATCCATTTGGTGATACTAGGAATGCTTGGTTTTGTGGGGCCGTCTTTGAATTTTTGTGCACTCAACTCGCCCGTTGGATCGTGATGCAAGGAAATAAAACGTTCTGGGTCTTTTTTCATCGCTTCAATTAGCGTTAGTGGAACAGGATGCTTGTAATAAAGAGGGTTCCAGCCTCGCTCAAGTGTTTGTAGATAGCTTTGTAAATGGTCAACAGTCGGTTGTATTAATTGCATAAATTTGAATGCAATAATAATTGCTTAATAGAAAATAAAAATAACTGGAGGTCTCCGCAGTCAATGCTGCATGTAATATCTCTATAAAAGAGTAAAACAACTTAAAACAAATAAGAGGATGGCTATATGCCTAAAAGAAAATAGCAATTTATTAATGCATTATTATTTAAACCTCATGCGGGCGCAAGATTTAAATACGTATCAATTTAAGTTTTAAAAAATCAATAGATCGGCGGCTCACTAACAGGTGCGCCAAATGATGTTTCTAAAAAATCAAAATCACACCCATCGTGCGCTTGCATGATGTGTTGGCTGTACATCAAACCATAACCGCGCTTAAAGCGTTTGGGTGGTGCTGTCCACTTGGCCCGTCGATCAGACAATTCTTCATCACTGACGTGCAAATGAATGGTGCGTGCGATCACATCAATTGAGATGATGTCACCGTTTTTAACCAATGCCAAATTGCCACCGATATAAGCTTCCGGTGACACATGCAAAATACACGCGCCGTAACTTGTGCCACTCATGCGAGCGTCGCTGATGCGAATCATGTCGCGAACACCTTGTTTGAGTAGTTTGGTGGGAATGGGCAAAAACCCCCACTCAGGCATGCCAGGGCCGCCTTGTGGTCCAGCATTGCGAAGCATCATGATGTGATCTTCGGTCACATCTAAGTTGGGGTCTTCTGACGCAGCTTTCATGCTGGGGTAATCGTCAAATACCAAAGCTGGGCCCATGTGCTTTAAAAATTTGGGCGAGCATGCACTGGGTTTGATAACGCACCCGTTAGGTGCTAAGTTGCCACGCAACACGGCCAACGCGCCTTCTGGATAAATCGGTTGATCAACCGTACGGATCACGTCGTCGTTAAAAACCTGTGCGTCTTTTAAATTCTCAGCCAATGTGTGACCGTTAACGGTCATGGCGTCCAAATGCAACATGCCAGGCTGATCGGCCAATCGTCGCATCAAACCTTTCATGCCGCCTGCGTAATAAAAATCTTCCATCAAATATTGTTTGCCGCTCGGTCTGATGTTGGCAATTACTGGAACTTTTTTGCTGTAGTGATCAAAGTCATCCAAGGTGAGTGCGCAATCAGCGCCTGCGCGACGCGACATCGCAATCAAATGGATGATGGCGTTGGTGGAGCAGCCCTCTGCCATCGCAACAGTCACTGCATTTTCAAAACTGTGACGTGTGAGAATTTTTTTCGGTGTGAGGTCTTCCCACACCATGTCCACAATGCGTTTGCCGCACATCGCCGACATACGCGGGTGGTTGGCGTCGGGCGCAGGAATGCTGGACGCGCCAGGCAATGTCATGCCCAAGGCTTCTGCAATGCCCATCATGGTGGCGGCTGTGCCCATCACCATGCAAGTGCCGTCAGATCGTGCAATGCCTGTTTCTATTTCTGCCCATTGAGTTGCGTTGATGGTGCCTGCGCGTCGCTCATCCCAATATTTGAGAACATCCGAGCCCGAGCCAAGTGTTTGACCTTTCCAATTACCGCGCAACATAGGACCCGCGGGTAAATAGATGCATGGCAGTCCCATGGAAATCGCACCCATGAGTAATGCAGGCGTTGTTTTGTCACAGCCACCCATGAGCACAGCGCCATCCACAGGATGCGAGCGCAACAACTCTTCGGTTTCCATCGCCAACATATTGCGATACATCATGGTCGATGGTTTGACAAAAATTTCTGCCAAAGAAATAGCGGGCAGTTCTAGAGGGAAACCACCCGCTTGCAAGATGCCGCGTTTGACGTCTTCAACGCGATTTTTAAAGTGTGCATGACAACTGTTGATATCGCTCCATGTATTGATGATGGCGATAACGGGTTTGCTAACCCAATCGGAGGGCTCGTAGCCCATTTGCATGATGCGCGAGCGATGTCCAAAGGAGCGAAAGTCGTCAGGCGCGAACCAGCGCGCACTGCGTAATTGGGAGTAGGTTTTTTTTGTCATGGGAATGTTTTATCAGTACCCCCCATCCTATCAACCTTTGATGCCTGCTGCAGCGCGCAAAGCGGGCGCTTTGTCGGTGCGCTCCCATGTGAACTCGGGCTCTTCGCGACCGAAATGACCGTAGGCCGCTGTTTTTTCGTAAATGGGGCGCAACAAGTCCAACATTTGAATGATGCCTTTGGGGCGCAAATCAAAATGCTCTGACACGAGTGCAGCGATTTTTTCGTCGCTGATCACGCCAGTACCTTGTGTGTTGACGGTTACGTTCATGGGACGCGCCACACCAATGGCGTAGGCCACTTGAATTTGGCATTGCTTGGCTAAACCAGAAGCCACCACGTTTTTGGCTACATAGCGAGCTGCATAAGCTGCAGAGCGATCCACTTTGGTGGGATCTTTGCCGCTGAATGCGCCGCCGCCGTGAGGGCATGCGCCACCATAGGTGTCAACAATGATTTTTCGGCCTGTGAGGCCGCAATCGCCTTGCGGCCCGCCCACCACAAATCGACCTGTCGGGTTGACTAAATACTTGGTGTCTTTGAGCCATTCTTTGGGCAAAACAGGTTTGATGATTTCTTCAATGATGGATTCGTTAAAGCTGGCCTTCATTTTTGCGCCATCGCTTTGCTCAGGGCTGTGTTGTGTAGAAAGCACAACGGTGTCAATGCTGTGGGGTTTGCCATCGACATAACGCATGGTGACTTGGCTTTTTGCATCGGGACGCAAGAAAGGCAAACGACCGTCGCGACGCAATTGTGCTTGTCGCTCAACCAAACGGTGAGCGTAATAAATAGGAGCAGGCATGAGAACAGGTGTTTCACTGCATGCATAGCCAAACATCAAACCTTGATCGCCTGCACCCGTGTTGAGGTGATCGTCGCTGGCTTGATTCACACCTTGTGCAATGTCGTTGGATTGTTTGTCGTAACAAACCATCACAGCGCAACCTTTGTAGTCAATGCCGTATTCGGTGTTATCGTAACCAATGCGTTGAATCGTGTCGCGTGCGACTTGAATGTAGTCAACGTGCGCGTTGGTGGTGATCTCGCCTGCCAACACAACCAAGCCGGTGTTGCACAATGTTTCTGCAGCTACTCGACTGCGAGGATCTTGTTTAAAGATTGCGTCCAAAATTGCGTCAGAGACTTGGTCTGCAACTTTGTCGGGGTGGCCTTCAGAAACGGATTCGGAAGTAAAGAGATAGTCGTTCGCCATTTGTTTAAACTCCATGGATGTGATGATTGATCGCGTTGCCAACCCATCGTGGACTCTGGCGAACGCTTTAGCAGAAAGGGATGGAGTTGCCACGCATCCTGCCACCCGTTGCCAGATGGATCGTCGCCCTGCAAGTTGCTTCATTAACTCAGCGACAATAGCGATTCTAACCAAATAATCTAGTGACGGGTGTTGGGCCCCTTACTCTTTTTTTAAACGCACATGCTTCGTTTTTTTCTACTGCTCTCTTGGATACCTTTGCCGCTAATGCAACGCGTGGGTGCTGTGTTGGGCTGGCTTGTTTGGTGGACGTCGCCCAAGTATCGTCAACAATTTAAAAACAATGCGCTAGTCGCTGGTTTAAATGAAATGCAAACAAGACCTGCGATTGCTGCTGCAGGCATTATGGTGGCCGAGCTTCCTTGGCTATGGACGCGCGCGGTTGGGCGTTCTGTTTTGTCCCGCGTTCAATGGGTGGGTGTTGATCGTTTTGAACAAGCCAAGCAAAAAGGAAAAGGCGTTATTTTGTTGTCGCCGCATATCGGTTGCTGGGAAATGGGCGCACAAGCATTGGCAGAAAAATTTGGATTCATGCATGGACCTTTGGTTGCGATGTACAGGCCCGCACGAAAACCTTGGTTGGATGATTTGGTGAGGCAATCGCGCGCACGCGATCATCTTCAAACGGTGCCCACATCCTTGTCGGGCATTCGAACATTGGTGCGCACGCTCAAATCGGGCGGCTATACGGCAATCTTGCCCGATCAAGTGCCACCCGAGGGGCAAGGCGTATGGGCACCGTTTTTTGGTCGTGATGTTTACACGATGACTTTATTAAGTAAATTGGCACAACAAACAGGCGCTACTGTTTTATTAAGTTGGTGCGAGCGCTTACCAAACGCGCAGTACTGCTTTAATTTTGAAGATGTCGACTTATCATGTTTGTCAGAGGGTGGTTTGTCGATGCAAGACAGTGCAACAGGGATGAACAAAGCGATTGAAGATTTGATACGTCGCAAGCCCCATCAATATTTGTGGGGTTATGCAAGAGACAAACAGCCGCGAGGGGGCGGCGCACGATGAGTCGCTTAGGTATTGCGATGATGTGGTTGTTGCATTTTTTACCGCTTCGCGGTTTAAGATGGTTAGGCATTGGCTTGGGATTGTTGTTGTACGCCTTCGTGTGGGGACGCAGACGCGTCGTCATCACTAATTTTAAAATTTGTTTTCCGCAATGGAGTCGACAACAAAACCGTCAATGCGCGCGTCAACACTTTATTTATTTTGCACAAGCATGGTTGGATCGCAGTTGGTTGTGGTTTGGAACCCCAGAGTTAATTAGTCAGCGCGTTGAACTCAAGGGCGCACAAGAGTTGATACAAAACATTCAACCCACCGTGGTTTTTGCACCGCATTTTGTAGGACTTGATGTGGGTTGGACGGCGCTTTGTATGCATCTGAAACAACCCATGCGCACCATCTACACA
The DNA here is from genome assembly GCA_009921265.1 of Betaproteobacteria bacterium. GTDB lineage: Bacteria > Pseudomonadota > Gammaproteobacteria > Burkholderiales > Burkholderiaceae_C > Limnohabitans. The sequence continues at coordinate 5,613 of RFYV01000017.1, forward strand.
CCGCAAGCCAATGCAGTGGTTGACGCTTGGATTACAAAAGGCAGACAACGTTTTGGCGACGTGCATTTGTTTTTGCGCAAAGAGGGTGCGCAGGCTATCGTCTCGCAATTGCGCAAAAATGGATTGTTGTATTTATTGCCCGACATGAATTACGCTCAAGACGAATCTATCTTTGTGCCTTTTTATGGTGTGATGGCGGCAACCGTTCCATCTCTATCAAGATTTGCAAAGCTCGGTAAAGCCCAGGTGGTGCCTGTGGTCAGTCGCATGACCAATCGCGGTTATGTGGTTCAAGTGTTGCCCGCATGGATCAATTATCCTACCGACGATGTGCTAGCCGATACGCAACTCATGAACGAAAGATTGCAAACCTGGATTGATGACATGCCCGCGCAATATTTTTGGGTGCATCAACGATTCAAATCAAGACCCGAAGGCGATCCATCACTTTATGGCGGCAAGCGTCTTTAAAAAATTTTCTAGGTATTGAATCAAGCGCTCGGGTTGTTCGTGGATGATCCAATGGGTACCCTCATCAATCGTGTGCAAGGTGAGGTTTGAAACATATTGATCGAGGCCATCAATAAGTGCAGGTGGCAGGGCCATATCTTTCATACCCCAAATCACTTGGGTAGGGCATTTGATTTGTAGCATCTCAAGCGGCAAGTCAATCGCTGCTGCAGCTCGATCGTTGGGCGTTGGCGGGCGCACGGGCGAGGCGCGGTAATAGTTGAGGCCGCCCGTTAATCCTTGATTCCAAACGTCTCTGAGTTTATTTTTAACCTCGTCTGTGAGCCACGCGTGTGCACCATCAGCTGCGCCCATATTGGTGAAAAACTCCCACAGCCTGCGGTAATCGTTTTGGGCCAACAATTGTTCTGCCTCAGGACGAATTAAAAAATTCATATAAGCGCTCGAACTTTGTTGATGCGCATTGTTTTTTAATTCACGCAAAAAAGTGCCTGGATGCGGCGAATTAATAATGGTGAGCCCGCGCATGCGCGAGGGGTGTTGATTGCCAAAATTCCAAGCTATCGCACCTCCCCAATCGTGCGCGACCAATTGCGCCATCGGCTGATGCGGCGAGAGTAAATCATGAAGTGCCAAAATATCTTGGACTAAATATTTAGGTCGATACTTGGATACTTCGGTGGGGGATGATGAGCCTGCAAAGCCACGTAGATTGGGCGCGACACAAAAATAATTGCCATTTTGGGGCCGCGAAAAATGTAACAAAAATTTATCCCAAATAAAAGCGGCTTCAGGAAATCCATGCAAAAAAAACATCAATGGGCACGATGGGTCTCCTGCTGTTTGACAGAGTAATTCGATTTCAGGTGAGACGCGGTAGCGTTGCGATTGAATCATAAAATTGTTAAAGTTGACCCCTCAATGGCGGTTGCGCTGTCAGTTGAAGGATGCATCCAGTCCCATAAAGTGATGCTGACTTCTTCGATGCCCTGTCTTTTTAACGCCGAAAACAAACGCACTTCACCGCCTGCGGATTGAAGTTTTGTAATGGATAAAGCTTTTTGTCCTTCTGCCCGTGTGAGCTTGTCTGATTTTGTGAGTAGCAATAAAAATTTCAAACCTTCTTCAACGCGCGGGCGAATTACTTCTAATAATATTTCGTCTGTTTCTGTAAGACCTTGTCGCGGGTCGCACAACAAAACAACAGCCCGCAAATTGGGTCGGGTGATTAAGTAATTGGCCATGACTTGCTGCCACCTGATTTTGTCTTGCCTGGGAACGGCCGCATAACCGTAACCTGGCAAATCGGCCAATACGGCGTCGGTTTGCCCTTGTTTTCCAAGGGCAAATAAATTGATGTGCTGTGTGCGACCTGGTGTTTTGGAGGCATAGGCCAAGCGTTTTTGCTGTGTCAATATGTTGATACAGGTAGATTTACCCGCATTGGAGCGGCCGACAAAGGCGATTTCTGGCAATTCATAGGAAGGAAGATGGTGCAATTGGGGCGCAGTGGTTAAAAAGCGGGCCGTATGGAGCCAACCAGTGGCTCGTTTGACTTCGTCTGGATCTAGGGTGGAGGTGGGTTGATAAGGGGTATTCATGGTGTTGTAGGACCGGCGTCTGGAAAAGCGCCTAGGTGTCATTGTAGAATCGTTAGGTTTAGGAAATTAACAAGCCTTTTTATGAAGCACATTGCCAATCTCATTTGTTCTTTCACTCTGTTGTTGGGCGCCGCGTCGGTTAGCGCAACTGAAGCGACTGCGCCTGCAAAGCCAGACATCGCCAAGGGCGAGGCCACTTACACAGCGGTTTGTGCATCGTGCCATGGTTCGGACGGCAATTCAGGTACGCCCGCCAACCCCAAACTCAGCCAACAGCATCCTTCGTACATCGTTAAGCAATTGCAAGAGTTCAAATTGGGCAAACGCGCCAATGCCATTATGAGCGGCATGGTGGCGGCTTTAAGCGATGCCGACATGAAAAATATCGCTGCATATTTAAGCTCCAAAAACGCCAAGCCTGGATTTGCCAAAGAAAAAGATTTGGTTGCATTGGGCGAGCGTATTTATCGTGGTGGCGTGTCCGATCGACAAATCGCTGCTTGCGCAGGATGCCACAGCCCCAATGGTGCGGGTATTCCATCACAATATCCACGTTTGTCAGGTCAACATGCAGACTACACCATCACGCAACTCACCTCTTTTCGTGATGGCGTGCGCAAAAACAGTTTGCAAATGAATCAAGTGGCCTCTAAACTCAATGACCGTGAAATCAAAGCGGTAGCAGACTACATCGCTGGCTTGCGTTAAGCACAAACTTTCTTCACTGAAAGGGATTGTTATGTTGATTCAATCCGTCGATTCCAACGATCCCTCATCCAGTGAGATCACGCCGCGTCCAATTTATTCTGAGCGGCGTTATTTTTTAAAACAATTGGCACAAGGCGTTGCTGGCGCAAGTTTGGCCACATGGGCTTCTCGACAAGCGATTGCGGGTGTTGCTGCACCCGGAAAATTGGCGCCCTTGCCAGGTACTGCATCATCGATTGCAGGTGCCATCCTGATGGAAAAAATCACCACCTATCAAGACGCAGCCACCTACAACAACTTTTATGAATTTGGAACCGATAAAGCCGATCCAGCACGCAATGCACACACTTTAAAAACAAAACCATGGGCTGTTGAAGTTGAAGGGTTGGTTAAAAAACCAGGCCGATGGGGTGTCGAAGACATCATCAAGTGGAGCGCGATGGAAGAAAGAATTTATCGCATGCGTTGTGTCGAAGGTTGGTCGATGGTCATTCCATGGGTGGGATATTCATTGTCTGAGTTCATCAAACGTGTAGAACCTTTGGGCAGTGCCAAATACATCGAGTTCATCACTTTGGCCGATCCCAAAACCATGCCTTTTGTAGGATCAGCAATTTTGGATTGGCCTTATCGTGAAGGTCTTCGCATGGACGAGGCTATGCATCCTTTAACATTGCTCACATTTGGTATGTATGGAGAAATACTGCCCAATCAAAACGGCGCACCCGTTCGATTGGTCGTGCCGTGGAAATATGGATTTAAAAACGCCAAGAGCATTGTCAAGATTCGATTTGTAGAAAAAGAACCCGTTAATTCTTGGGGACGCGTCGCACCACAAGAGTATGGTTTTTATTCCAACGTCAATCCCAATGTCGATCACCCCAGATGGAGTCAAGCCACAGAGCGGCGCATCGGTGAAGACGGCCTCTTATCTAAAAAACGTAAAACATTGATGTTCAATGGCTATGAAAAACAAGTGGCATCCCTTTATGCAGGGATGGATTTGAGTAAACATTTTTAACGCGAGTAATCGGCGTGTCTAACGCAGGGCATTTGCGTGGTTTGTCACGCAATCAAATTTCAATCATCATCGGGGTCGTATGTGCTCTACCCATGGCTTGGTTGTTTTGGGCTGCCGTACACGATTTATTAGGCGCGAATCCAGCAGAAGCCTTGATTCGACAATCGGGTATTTGGACATTGCGTTTTGTGTGTGTGGTGTTGGCAGTTACCCCCTTGCGAATAATGATGGGCTGGACTGCATTGGCGCAATGGCGTAGACAACTTGGATTAACTGTTTTTATTTATGCGCTGTTGCATTTCTTGAGTTACGCATGGCTGGATATGGGTTTTGAAATCGAAGATATCGCCAAGGACATTGTTAAGCGGCCTTTTATTTGGATGGGGTTTTCAGCCTTCGCGTTGATGAGTTTATTGGCTATTACTTCATTCAATCGCGCAATTAAATGGTTGAGCGCCAAGCGTTGGCGTCGCCTTCATCAATGCATTTATGTCATTGCTGGTTTGGCGTTGTTGCATTTTTTGTGGATGCGGGCGGGAAAAAATAATTTTGCAGAGGTCGCGCTTTATGCTGTAATCATTAGCGCTTTACTTTTGTGGCGCGTCTATCGACACTTCAAAAAAAATCTGAATTAAATCAAATGCTCGGATTGAATTTGTTCTGTAATGGTTTCGCGCGAACGAATGACGTGGGCTTGACTGCCATCAATTAATATTTCTGCAGCGCGCGCGCGCGTGTTGTAGTTGCTCGACATCGCCATGCAATACGCACCTGCCGATAACACCGCCAAGTGATCACCCGCTTGAACAGAAAGATCGCGGTCGCGACCGAGCCAATCGCCACTTTCACAAATAGGGCCGACCACGTCATAAGCAGTCATTGAAGCGGATTGTTTTTGTTGCAATGGAATAATTTGATGAAAGGCTTGATACATCGCGGGCCTGGGCAAATCATTCATGGCGGCGTCAACGATGCAGAAATTTTTGTTGTCGCTGGGTTTGAGATAAAGCACTTCGGTGATGCAGATGCCTGCATTACCCACCAAAGACCGACCTGGCTCAATACGGATATCGCGTTGACCGTAACCGCGAGCGTCGAGTCGTTCAAACAATCGACTCCACAATTGGTCTGCTGCAGGTGGTGTATCACCGTTGTAGTTGATACCCAGTCCGCCACCAAAATCCAAATGGTGAATCGGGATGCCCGCTTTTTCGATGGACTCGACCAAATCAAGTACGCGATCAACTGAATTCAGATAAGGTTCGATGCTGGTGATTTGCGAGCCGATATGACAGTCAATCCCCACAATATCCAGCGAAGAAAGAGAAGCCGCGTATTGATAAACAGCAAGTGCACGTTCATGTGCAATACCAAATTTGTTGTCTTTGAGTCCTGTAGAAATATAAGGATGCGTTTTAGCGTCGACGTTGGGATTGACGCGAACGCTGATGGGTGCGCGTTGGCCTAATGATGCAGCAACTTCATTGAGCACATCGATTTCGGCTTCAGACTCGACGTTGAAACATAAGATGTATTGCTGTAATGCGTATGTCATCTCTGTACGGGTTTTGCCAACGCCTGAAAAAATAACTTTGGACGCTTGTCCGCCTGCGGCCAAGACCCGAGCCAATTCGCCGCCCGAAACAATATCAAAACCACAACCCGCTTGTGCAAAAACTTGTAATACGCCCAACGATGAATTGGCTTTCATGGCGTAATGTATATGAGCGTGTCTGCCCAAGAATCCGCGTTGATACGCGCCCAATGCATCCAACATCGAAGCTTTGGAATACACAAACAAGGGCGTGCCGTGTTGTTGAGCCAATGAAGACAAGCCAACGCCTTCGATGAAAAGTTCGTTATGCTTGTATGCCACAAAGGGCGCACCAGGAAGCGTGTGTGTCGTCATGGAGTTTTGTTGGTTGGCAAAGAGGGTGTCAAAATTTGGGGCAGCGTGGCGCGATCCTTGGCCTCGGGCTCTGTGGGGATGTACAGTGGTCCTTTCATGCCGCAACCCAGCAACAAGAAGACCGTAGCAAAGCTTGGGACAAGCAATCTGAATAGAATTCTATAAACCATGTTTGAATTGTACCCAGTGACCACGAGGCTTGGGGCGTATCGACAAAACCACTCACGAATGAATACATGACCGACCTCGAATTTTTAGACAAAGCCGAACAGCTTTTACAAAGTATTGAAAATAATTGTGATCGCATCAACCATCAAAGTGATGCGGATATTGATAATCAACGTGTGGGCGGTATGATTACGCTTATTTTTCCCAATCAAAGTCAAATCATCATCAACCTTCAAAAACCTTTGCACGAGGTTTGGTTGGCGGCCAAAAGCGGTGGTTATCACTACCGATGGTCAGAGGGTTATTGGATGGACACCAAGGGACAAGGTGAATTTTGGCAACAACTGAGCAAAGACGCCAAGGCTCAAACGGGACAAAACCTCGTTTTTAGTTTTTAAACAAATCGATGATTTTCTTTTTCTCGTCGGTGACGGGAAGTTCCGCATTATTGGTCTTGCCGTCGACCCCCAATGTTGAAACACCCGTTGCTTTGGTGAATTCATTAAAAAACCAATCGCCACCTTCATGAACCACGCCTGCGGTGGGCGCTACTTCTGTGACAGGTGTGTTTTTGAGTGCGTGTTGCATATAACTAATCCAAACGGGCAAACTTAAACCACCGCCTGTTTCGCGTTCACCCAATTTGCGTGGCGTGTCGTAACCAATCCAAGTGACTGCTGTGAGAGTGGGGTTGTAGCCTGCAAACCAAGCGTCCATGGAATCATTGGTGGTGCCTGTTTTGCCATACAAGTCGGGGCGTTTAAGCGTGGCTTGTGCTTTTGAGGCCGTACCCGAACGTGTGACCTCTTGCAACAAGGTGCTCATGACAAATGCATTGCGCGGTTCAATGGCACGCGCCGATTCTTCTTGTTCAATGGGCGTGTATTGCGATAACACCTTGCCTATGGGGTCGACTACTTTGCTGATTAAATACGGATTGACGCGATAGCCACCATTTGCAAATACAGAATAACCAACGGCGACTTGCAAAGGCGTAACGGAACCAGCGCCCAATGCCATGGTCAGATAGGGCGGATGTTTTTCTGCATTAAATCCAAATCGTGCAATCCAGCTTTGTGCTTGTTGCGGACCAACCGCTTGCAAAATTCGAATCGAAACCATATTTTTGGATTTCGCTAATGCGGTTCGCAAACTCATCAGTCCTTCAAACTTGCCGTCGTAGTTTTTGGGCTCCCAAGCTTGTGAGCCCGTTACGCTTGAATCAAAAAACAATGGCGCGTCGTTGACAACGGTTGCCGCTGTGAAACCTTTTTCGAGTGCTGCCGAATAAATAAACGGCTTGAAACTCGATCCAGGCTGGCGCCATGCTTGTGTGACGTGATTGAATTTATTTTTTTCAAAATCAAAGCCACCGACCAGCGAGCGTATGGCGCCATCGCGAGGATCAATGGCAATAAAGGCGCCTTCAACTTCAGGCAGTTGTGAGATTTCCCATGCGGCTTTTGAATTTTTGACAATGCGAATGAGTGCGCCAGGGCGAAGCTTGATGTTGGGTGGAGCCTTGTCTGCAAGACCCGATTGAACGGGTTTGAGACCGTCACCGGTGATTTCAATAGTTTCGCTGTTTTGTCTCATGACACGAACTTTTTTGAGCGTGGCTTCTAAAACAACAGCGGCCAATAAATCGCCTTTGTCGCCTTGTTCAATCAATGCGTCATCGATGGCGTCTTCGAGTTCACGTGGATCGGTTGGAAGCGTGATGAATTTTTCGGGCCCACGATACACCTGACGCAATTCAAAATCCATGATGCCTCGGCGCAAGGCTTGATAAGCAACCTCTTGATCGGCGGCTTTGATGGTGGTGTAAACATTGAGTCCGCGCGTATAAATATCAGGACCATATTGCGCAAACATCAATTGACGCGCCATTTCGGCCGCGTATTCTGCGTGGGTTTGATTGCTGCTGTTGCTACTTTTAATTTTTAACTCTTCTTTTTTGGCGGCCTCTGCTTGTTCTTTGGTGATGTAGCCGTTATCAAGCATGCGCTCAACAATATAAAGTTGTCTTGAGCGCGCACGTTTGGGGTTGTTGATGGGGTTGTAGGCCGATGGCGCTTTGGGCAAACCTGCGAGCATGGCGGCTTCGGCGATGGTGATTTTTTGTAGAGGCTTGCCAAAGTAGGCTTCGGACGCTGCAGCAAATCCGTAAGCGCGATGACCGAGAAAAATCTGATTGAGATAGATTTCAAAAATTTGATCTTTGCTCAATAGGTGCTCGAGCTTGAAGGTGAGTAAGATTTCGTAAATTTTGCGAGTAAAAGTTTTTTCGGTGGATAAATAAACATTTCGCGCCACTTGCATGGTGATGGTGGATGCGCCTTGACTTTTGGATCTTCCTAAATTGGCTAAGCTCGCGCGAGCCAATCCGATGTAATCGACGCCGCCGTGCTGATAAAACCGTGCGTCTTCAATCGCAAGAACAGCGTCTTTCATGACTTGCGGAATGTCTTTGAAGGGTGAGAGTTTGCGACGCTCTTCGCCAAATTCGCCAATGACTTGGCCTTCTATTGAATAAACACGCATCGAAAGCTTCGGGCGATAGTCTGATAAATCGGCAACCTCTGGCAACTGCGGATAAGCCATCGCCAAAGCAATGCCAACCAATAACAAAATACAGACGCCCGCTGCAATCACGAGCCCAGTCGACCAAAGGAAGAAGCTCGAGAGCAAGCTGCCTAGCGCGTGGGTGGGTAGCGGTTTTTGAACGTCAGGCTGTTTATCGGTTTCTTTGGATGAGGGCATATAAGTGGCATGAGATCACAAATCATGCAAGGTGTGTGAGTGAATTGTAAAAAAAGAGTGGGGTGAAACTTCAACGGGATGGCAGTTGTGTATTTTATGCTTGGGCGGTTTAAAAAAACGAAAGGAGTCTTATGAAACCCCGATGGCCCATTGGCACATACCAAATACGTCGCGGATTGGGCCTTATGGCAGCCAATCATTGCTTGCATTTGGTGGAAGTAAGTGCAATGGCTTATCAAGGGGTTCAATTTTGCACGCAATGGACGCAGGCGTTTGACGATAGCCAAGTGCCCCCAATTGCCAGCATGCTCAAAAAAGCCAAGCAATACAGCGGCGCTCTGGCCAAAAAGGTTGCCATTGCAATCGATAACAGTTTGTTGCACTATCGACAAATTGAAGTAAATCCAAAATTGAGCACTCAAGACCAACTGTTTCAAATAGAGGTGGAGCTGTCGCAAGACAACGCCGATTCATTGAGCGATATGTATTGGGACTACCAATGTAATTTGGATGTCAATAGCCAAGCCTCGAATTGGTGTTGTGCGAGCCCATTCATCAAATCGCAGTGCGCGATCTTTCGGGTGTCAAGGGCTTGCCTGCTCATTGGAGTGGCTCTGGGGACCAGGCCGTGGCTTTGAGTTTGGCTATTTATCCCAAGCACATCAACACGCAAGTGCGCATCGAAGAAGGTGGTACGGTGCTCATTGGCGGCATTTTTGAAAATGCCAACAATCAAAACACGGCTCAGCTACCAATTCTTGGTGATATACCGATTTTGGGTTGGTTATTCAAGCAAACCAGTCGCAAAGACCTCAAACAAGAGCTCATGGTCTTCATAACGCCTAAAATGCAGGTACAACATGCAGTTGCACAATGAAAAGGTATTCAATTGTTGGCATTGGTAGGCATGCCGGGAAGCGGCAAATCAACCGTCGGGCGTCAGTTGGCTCGGCGACTCAACTTCACTTTTATTGATTCGGATCAGGAGATTGAACAACGATTGGGTTGTTCAATTCGCGAATATTTCGAACGAGAAGGTGAGGATCGTTTTCGCAAGATCGAATCTGAAGTTTTAAAAGAACTCACTCAAAGCAAGTCGGGTGTTTTATCAACGGGTGGGGGCACGGTCTTACGACCAGAAAACCGAGCATGGTTGCATCAACACACCCAAGTTTTTTATTTGCGAACTTCACCCGAAGAAGTTTTTAAGCGCTTGCGTCACGATCGCAATCGTCCACTGTTGCAAGTGGGTGACCCTTTGCTTAAACTGCAAGAGCTTTTCCATTTGCGCGATCCGCTGTATCGAGAAGCCGCGCATCATGTGGTTGAACTCAACAAACCGACCATTGGTGCTATGGTGAGAAAAATCATCGACATTTTGGCAGCTGCTGAGACTCGTTCCATTCCACATGATTCATCGATTCAACATAAAACATGAGCTCACATACATCACCCATTCAAGTGCCGATCGATCTCGGTGACCGAAGCTATTCCATTATGATTGGCAGTGGCGTCATGTCGCAATCGCAAACGTGGAGCAACTTGCCCAAGGCCAGTACTGCATTGATTGTGAGCAATACAACTGTATCGCCGCTTTATAGCAAGTCCTTGCATGAGGCATTAAAACCGCATTACCCCAAAATCATTCAAATTGATTTGCCTGATGGCGAAAGTTTTAAAACATGGGAAACTTTGCAGCTGATTTTTGATCAACTGTTAGGTCAAGGTTGCGATCGAAAAACCGTTTTATTCGCATTGGGTGGTGGCGTGATCGGCGACATGACGGGTTTTGCCGCAGCCTGTTACATGCGCGGTGTGCCTTATCTGCAAGTGCCCACCACGTTATTAGCGCAAGTTGATTCTTCGGTGGGTGGGAAAACCGCGATCAATCACCCTCTTGGGAAAAACATGGTTGGCGCGTTTTACCAACCCGAGCGCGTGATTTGTGATTTGCAAACTTTGCAGACCTTACCTAAGCGCGAGTTGAGTGCTGGCTTGGCCGAAATTATCAAATACGGCCCCATCTTTGATATGAAATTTTTAGATTGGATTGAAAAGCATTTAACTGCACTTTTAAATCGCGATTCAAATGCGTTGGCGTATGCGGTTCAACGCAGTTGTGAAATCAAAGCGTATGTCGTGGGTCAAGACGAAAAAGAATCGGGCATGCGCGCCATTCTTAATTTTGGCCATACCTTTGGTCACGCTATCGAAGCAGGGCTTGGATTTGGCGAATGGTTGCATGGAGAGGCCGTGGGTTGCGGCATGGTGATGGCGGCGCATTTGTCGCATCGCTTGAAAATGGTGGATGAATCGTTTGTTGAACGCCTCACACAGCTCATCCAAAGTGCAGGGCTTCCTATTGTTGGACCTCAGTTAGGTTCTGATATTTATTTGGAGCACATGCGCGTCGACAAAAAAGCGCAGGGCGGCGACATCAGGTTTGTACTCATCAATGGTCCTGGCGGCGCCATTGTACGCGGCGCACCCGATGAGTTAGTCGCACAAGTGATTGATTTTTGCTGTTAACTCTAACACTATGACCACCCCAACGCTGGCGTCTTATGCTTGCGACCCCGTTTATTCCAAAGGGCGTTTATATCCCGAATCGCCTGCGCCTACTCGCAATGCGTTTCAAAGAGATCGCGATCGCATTGTGCACGCCACCGCATTTCGTCGATTGGTTTATAAAACACAAGTGTTTCTCAATCACGAAGGCGATTTATTTCGCACACGATTAACGCATTCTTTAGAAGTGGCGCAGTTGGGGCGTTCGATTGCGCGTGAATTGGGATTGCACGAAGATTTGGTAGAAGCAATTGCCTTGGCGCACGACTTAGGTCACACACCTTTTGGTCATGCAGGACAAGACGCACTCAACGAATGCATGAAACCCTATGGTGGATTTGAGCACAATCTGCAAAGCCTGCGCGTAGTCGATCAACTCGAGGCGCGTTATCCCACCTTTAACGGTCTCAATTTGTGCTTTGAAACACGCGAGGGGATTCTCAAACATTGCTCTGTCAACAACGCACAGGCGCTAGAAAAAAATGAGCCGCATGGTGTGGGTTATCGATTCATTCATCGCATGCAACCCAGCTTAGAGGCACAACTATGCAATTTGGCCGACGAAATTGCATATAACGCACATGACATTGACGACGGTGTGCGATCGGGTTTGCTCAGTTTAGAGCAGTTGCAAGAGGTGCCACTTTTTAATCGCTACCATGAGCAAGTCGCGCAAGAGTTCCCCCAGTTGCAAGGCAGACGTTTGTTGTATGAATCGATTCGACGCATGCTCAGCGATCAGGTGTATGACACCATTCAAGCCACGCGATCCGCGATCGATCAAGCGCAAATAAAAAATATCGATCAAGTTCGACAAGCATCCGCTTTGGTTCAATTTGACTCTTTGATGAAAACGCAATCACTTGAGCTCAAGCAATTCTTATTAAAAAATTTATACCGACATCCACAAGTGATGTCAACCACCGAGTGGGCTAAAAATGTGGTGGTTGATTTATTCAATCATTATTTAAATAAGCCGCAAGACATGCCTACTGAATACGCTAGTAACCCTGAGTTACCTAGAGCAGTGGCTGACTATTTATCAGGCATGACCGATCGTTTTGCAAGCAAAGAACACGCGCGATTGACGGGTTCAACATGACGCAAAGTCAAGGGCGGATCGATCCTTCTTGGGTGGTGATTGTTGCGGGTATTTGTGCTGCTTTGCATGTGGGCAAATTGCCGCCCGCGTTGCCCGTGTTGCAAGTGCAAATGGGCATTACATTGTTGCAAGCTGGTTTTTTATTGTCATTGGTTCAGATGTCTGGCATGGCATTGGGCATGGTCGTTGGGTTGAGCGCTGATTCATTTGGACTCAAAAAAACCATGATGTTTGGACTCGGTTTATTGATCGTGGCAAGTTTTGCTGGCGCAGGTATGCTTGATGTCACTTCATTATTGGCTCTTCGCGCTGCTGAGGGTTTTGGATTTTTATGTGTGGTGATGCCTGGGCCCGCATTGATTCGTTCAACTGTTGCGCCGCAACAATTGGCGGGTCGAATGGGTTGGTGGGGCACTTATATGCCATTGGGTAGTGCAATGGCATTGTTGGCAGGGCCCTTTGTCATCAGTGCAACGGGCTGGCCATTGTGGTGGTGTTTGCTGGCATTGATTACCGCGTTTGCATTTTTGTTTGTGTGGCTGTGCGTTCCATCCGACTTGATGCAACCTAAGCCCATCGTGCAATCACGTTGGCAACAACGATTAACTTTGACCCTCCACACACCCGGTGTTTGGTATGTATCCTTGTGTTTCGCTGTTTACTCTTCGCAATGGATGGCGGTTGTTGGATTTTTACCCACCATGTATGCGCAAACAGGAATGCATCCTGCACTGAATGGAGTGCTGACTGCAGTCGTCGCATTGGTTAATGCCAGCGGCAATATTGCATCGGGTCAATTGTTGCAACGCGCTTGGCACCCACGTCAATTGATCGCCATTGGTTTTGCATGCATGGCCATTGGTGCAATGATGGCATTTGTTGTTGTGGATGGCGTTGGTTTGCCATTTGCCCTTCGCTTTTTTGGATTGGTGATTTTTTCTGCGGTGGGTGGTTTAATTCCTGGTACTTTATTTTCAACTGCGGTCAAGCTTGCTCCCTCGGATCAAACCGTTTCAACGACGGTGGGTTGGATGCAACAATGGTCAGCCATGGGCCAATTTGTAGGCCCGCCCTTGGTCGCTTGGGTAGCAGCGAGCATTGGCGGTTGGCAATGGACTTGGTGCGTTACTGTTGCATTTAGTTGCATTGGTGCCGTCATGGCTTTCAAAATTCCACACGAGTTAGCGTACAAAAATATAACGCATGATTGATTCTACACCTCATCCAATTGACGACATTGCCATCGAAGATACACAGAAATGGTTAACAAAAGCCGTGATCGATCTCAATCTTTGTCCGTTTGCAAAAACCGTTGTCGTCAAAAATTTGATTCGCTATCGCGTTTACAGTGACAACAGTTTGGCTGAGTTATTGTCTTTGTTAAAAATTGAATTAATGCTACTGGCGCATTCCGAAGATTCGCAAATTGAAACCACTTTATTGATTGCGCCTTTTGTGCTTCAAAATTTTATAGAGTTCAATGATTTTTTAGACGAGGCTCATTATCTTTTGCAAGAGTTGGTTTTAGAAGGTGTTTTGCAAGTTGCAGATTTTCATCCGCAGTATCAATTTGCAGGTGAAGCCATGGATGACATGAGCAACTTCACCAATCGCTCGCCCTATCCCACGCTACACTTGCTTAAAGAGTCGAGTATCGATCGATCAGTGCTCGCTTATCCCACCGCCGAATTGATTTTTGAAAAAAACATGACTACGCTGCGTCAATTAGGCCCTCAGGGTTGGTCTCATTTATTATTGAAGGCTCGATTGAATTCAAATGAGCTCCCCCATTCCCCATGAAAAAAAATAAAACTGCAGCGACAACCAACCCATTGGCTGATTTGCAATTGCGCGAAGGCCAATCGATTGACTTGCTCAAGTCTTTGCACATACTAACGTCGGATGGAAAAATCAATCAAGACTCAAGACGCAAGCTCAAACAAGTGATGCATTTGTTTCAACTCATTGAGGCGCCTTTGATGCAGTTGATACAGTCGCGGTTTAATGACAAAAAAAATTCGACCTTTATATTGGCCGATCACGGCGCTGGAAAATCCTATTTGGGATTTATTTTGTATGACTTGTTTTTTAAGCCGCGGCTTAATAAGTCCGACATTCCATTTGCTGGGCATGTTTACGGAATAGAAACACGCGCAGGCTTGGTTGAGTCGTCGCAACTACTGGCCAAACAACTCGGGTTTGAGCACATGAGTTTTTTAAATTTATCGGCGTCGCAATCGATACAAGATCCATCATTGGCGACACAGATTGATGTCGTGACAGCCTTGCACGCATGCGATACGGCAACCGATGAAGCGATTGCATTTGCATTACAAAAAAAAGCGCAACTCATTGCACTCGTCCCTTGTTGTCAGGCTGAAATGGCAACGCAATTGCGTCATAACAAAGCCTTCGATTTATCGCGAACGCCCTTGTCTGAGTTATGGCGCCATCCGCTTCACACCCGCGAAATCGGCAGTCAGGCCACCAACGTGTTGCGATGTTTGTATTTAGAAGCGATGGGGTATCAAGTCACCGTCACCGAATTGGTAGGCTGGGAACACAGTCTCAAAAATGAAATAATATTGGCTCGCAATATTCATCAAAAAAAACGTTCGGCGGCCGAGAGGCTGCAAGCATTACTCCAAGAGTTTGGTGTGGTCGAATGGGGTGCTAAGCGATTTGCGCTTGATTAAACGTCCACACAATTTTTATGATTTGATATGTCGCGTCTTCCTCGATTAGCCGTCAGCGGATATCCGCACCATGTTATTTTGCGAGGCAATAACAAGGGCAATATTTTCTTTCAAACCGCCGACTATGAGCGCATGCTCGATTTATTGCAGCTGCACAGCAAATTATGTTCGGTCAATATTCACGCTTATGTTTTGATGACCAATCATTTACATTTGTTGTGTACACCGCAAAAAGATGGTGGTTTGTCTCAGATGATGCAGTCCGTGGGTCGTACTTATGTGCGTGCAATCAATCGCGCACATTCACGCACTGGCACTTTATTTGAGGGGCGATTCAGATCCTCCTTGATTCAAACCGAGCGATATTTATTGACTTGTATGGCTTACATCGACCTTAATCCCGTGCGCGCAGGAATGGTTGCACAGGCAAAAGACTATACATGGTCAAGCCATGCTTTTTATGTGGGAGCTCGCACTGACAAATTAATCACGTCGCATCCACTTTATTGGGAGCTCGGAAATACGCCTTTTGCGCGCGAGGCGTCGTACGCCGAAATGGTGGATGCAGGCGTTTCTGTGAATCAACAAAGTGCACTTACCCGGTCTGTTTTAACGGGATGGGCCTTGGGTGAAGACCAGTTCATGGCGCAATTGCAACAAAAAACAGTGCGCCGGGTCACCAAATCCAAGGCCGGGCGGCCAGAAAAACCTTCTACTGAATAATCAACTCTGTATTGATCAGACTATAAGCATATGATTTAATTTGACTATTAATCTGTCCCCAATAAAACTGACGGCCAAAAATGGTAAATTAATCGTTATCTGACCCCAATTAATTTTCTTGGCATTAAATTCCAGACGCGCTTTATCGCGAAGAAATGGCCAAGCAAGGCGTGCATTTGCCCGCGTTGGGTGAATATGGCGTGGGTATGATTTTTCTGCCCAAAGAGCACGCATCTCGTTTAGCCTGCGAGCAAGAACTCGAGCGAGCAATTAAAGCCGAAGGCCAAGTTTTATTGGGATGGCGCAATGTGCCGATTAATTTAGATATGCCAATGTCGCCCACTGTGCGCGCCAAAGAACCTGTAATTCGTCAAGTGTTTATTGGCCGTGGAACCGATGTGATTGTGCAAGACGCGCTCGAGCGCAAGTTGTATGTGATTCGCAAAACTGCTAGTGCGGCGATTCAGCATCTCAATCTCAAGCACAGCAAAGAATATTACGTGCCCAGCATGTCTTGTAGAACAGTGATTTACAAAGGCTTGTTGCTGGCCAATCAGGTGGGAACGTATTTCAATGACTTACAAGACGCGCGTTGCGTGTCTGCTTTGGGATTGGTTCATCAACGTTTTTCAACCAATACATTTCCTGAGTGGCCTTTGGCTCATCCTTATCGTTATGTGGCTCACAATGGTGAGATCAATACCGTTAAAGGCAATTACAACTGGATGAAGGCGCGCGAAGGTGTGATGACTTCTCCCGTTTTAGGTGAAGACTTGCATAAGTTGTATCCCATTAGTTTTGCCGATCAATCCGATACAGCCACGTTCGACAACTGTTTAGAGTTGCTCACAATGGCGGGCTACCCTTTGAGTCAAGCGGTGATGATGATGATTCCTGAGCCTTGGGAGCAGCACACCACGATGGACCCGCGTCGTCGTGCGTTTTATGAATACCATGCCGCCATGCTTGAGCCGTGGGACGGCCCCGCTTCCATTGTGTTTACCGATGGTCGTCAAATTGGTGCCACTTTAGATAGGAATGGATTGCGCCCCTCACGTTATTGCATCACAGATGACGACATGGTCATCATGGGTTCAGAGTCTGGTGTGTTACCGATTCCAGAAAATAAAATTGTTCGCAAATGGCGTTTGCAACCCGGCAAAATGTTTTTGATTGACCTCGAGCAAGGTCGCATGATTGACGATGAAGAACTCAAATCGAGTCTTGCGAATTCAAAGCCCTACAAACAATGGATTGAAAACTTGCGCATCAAGCTAGATGACGTCAAAGCGCAAACCAATCACTCATCGACAGTTGGCATTTCTTTGTTAGATCGTCAGCAATCGTTTGGCTACACACAAGAAGACATTAAGTTTTTGATGGCGCCAATGGCGGCCAATGGTGAAGAAGCCATTGGCTCCATGGGCAACGACAGCCCATTGGCCGTCTTGTCCAACAAAAACAAACCGCTTTACAGTTATTTCAAACAGTTGTTTGCGCAAGTGACTAACCCGCCTATCGATCCCATTCGCGAAGCGATTGTGATGTCCTTGGTTTCTTTTGTAGGACCTAAACCTAATTTGCTAGACATCAATCAAGTCAATCCACCGATGCGATTGGAATTGAGCCAGCCGATTCTTAACTTTGAAGACATGCACAAGTTGCGTCACATTGAAGAGATCACAAAAGGCAAATTCAAAAGCGCAACCATCGATATCACTTATCCCATCACCTGGGGCCAAGAAGGTGTGGAAGCGAAGCTGGCATCCTTGTGCGCAGAAGCCGTTGATGCCATCAAGAGTGGACACAATATATTGATCATCAGCGATCGTGCAGTCAATAGCGCACAAGTGGCGATTCCTGCGTTGTTGGCTTTGTCGGCGATTCATCAACATTTGGTGTGCGAAGGTTTGCGCACCACTGCAGGTTTGGTGGTCGAGACCGGCAGCGCCCGCGAGATTCATCAATTCGCTGTATTGGCAGGATATGGTGCTGAAGCGATTCATCCCTATTTAGCGATGGAAACGCTGGCTGATATCCATCAATCGCTAAGAGGTGACTTATCTGCAGAAAAAGCAATTTATAACTACGTGAAAGCGATTGGCAAAGGCTTATCCAAGATCATGTCCAAAATGGGCGTGTCAACCTATATGTCTTATTGCGGCGCTCAATTGTTTGAAGCCATCGGCATCAACACGCAAACCATTCAAAAATATTTCACCGGAACGGCCAGTCGCGTTGAAGGTATTGGCATTTTTGAAATTGCAGAAGAAGCGATTCGCACGCACAAAGCCGCATTTGGTGACGACCCCGTATTGGAGTCGATGCTCGAAACAGGTGGTGAATATGCATGGCGTGTGCGTGGTGAAGATCACATGTGGACGCCGGACGCCATTGCCAAATTGCAGCACAGTACACGTTCAAACAATTTCAACACTTACAAAGAATACGCACAACTCATCAATGATCAAAACCGGCGTCACATGACTTTGCGTGGATTGTTTGAGTTCAAAATTGATCCAACCAAAGCGATTTCTGTCGATGATGTTGAGCCCGCATCAGAAATTGTCAAACGCTTTGCAACAGGCGCCATGTCTTTGGGTTCGATTTCAACCGAAGCGCACGCCACATTGGCCATTGCGATGAACCGCATCGGTGGCAAAAGCAATACAGGCGAAGGTGGAGAAGATCCTGCTCGCTATCGCAACGAGCTCAAAGGCATTCCCATCAAAAAAGGCGAAACACTCAAGAGTGTGATTGGTGACGCACAAGTAGAGGTTGATTTGCCGTTGCTTGATGGCGATAGTTTGCGTTCACGCATCAAACAAGTCGCTTCAGGCAGGTTCGGTGTCACCGCTGAATACCTCAGCAGCGCCGATCAAATTCAAATCAAAATGGCGCAAGGTGCCAAGCCAGGCGAAGGCGGTCAATTGCCGGGTGGCAAAGTGTCTGAATACATCGGATTTTTGCGTTACTCGGTACCCGGTGTCGGATTGATTTCACCACCGCCTCATCACGATATTTATTCCATCGAAGATTTGGCGCAACTCATTCACGATCTCAAAAACGTCACACCTCAAGCGACGATCAGCGTCAAGTTGGTGTCTGAAGTCGGTGTGGGCACCATTGCCGCAGGTGTTGCCAAATGCAAGGCCGATCATGTGGTGATCGCAGGGCACGATGGTGGAACAGGCGCCTCACCTTGGTCATCGATCAAACACGCAGGCAGTCCATGGGAAATTGGTTTGGCCGAAACGCAACAAACCCTGGTGCTCAATGGTTTGCGCGGTCGTATTCGTGTGCAAGCTGATGGACAAATGAAGACAGGGCGCGATGTGGCCATTGCCGCACTCATGGGTGCTGATGAGTTTGGATTTGCAACTGCACCTTTGGTGGTTGAGGGTTGCATCATGATGCGCAAGTGTCATCTCAATACATGCCCAGTGGGTGTTGCCACTCAAGACCCCGTGCTTCGCAAAAAGTTTTCTGGCAAACCCGAGCATGTGGTTAATTTCTTTTTCTTTATCGCCGAAGAAGTGCGTCAAATCATGGCGCAACTGGGTATTAAAAAATTAGACGACATGATCGGTCGCGCAGATTTGCTCGATATGAAAAAAGGCGTTGCGCATTGGAAGGCAAGTGGATTGGATTTTTCTCGTTTGCTCGCTCAACCCGTGGTGCCTGCACAGACCGCGTTGCGTCATGTACAAGATCAAGAACACGGATTAGAAAAAGCCTTGGACGTGAAACTGATTGAAAAATCACGCGCTGCAATTGATCGCGGAGAAAAAGTTCACTTCATTGAAACCACGCGTAACGTCAATCGCTCGGTCGGTGCGATGCTCTCTGGTGCTTTGACAAAAGCCAAGCCCGAAGGTTTGCCAGACGACACCTTGCACATTCAATTAGAAGGAACGGGTGGTCAATCTTTTGGTGCATTCTTGGCCAAAGGCATCACCTTGTATTTAATTGGTGACGCCAACGATTACACGGGCAAAGGTTTGTCCGGTGGTCGCATTGTGGTGCGACCCAGCATTGAGTTCCGTGGCGATCCTGTGCAAAACATCATTGTGGGTAACACCGTTTTATATGGTGCTACTAGTGGAGAAGCTTATTTCTCTGGTGTTGCAGGCGAGCGATTTGCGGTGCGTTTGTCAGGTGCGAGTGCAGTTGTCGAAGGGACAGGCGACCACGGTTGTGAATACATGACAGGAGGCACTGTGGTGGTGTTGGGTCAAACAGGACGCAACTTTGCAGCGGGTATGAGCGGCGGTTTGGCCTATGTGTACGACGAAGATGGCAATTTCCATGAACGTTGCAATACCTCTATGGTTGGATTGGAACAAGTTCTCACCGCATCAGAACAAGAAGCATTGGGCGCGCAAGCAGCAAAGCATCGTGACATGTCAGATGAATCGCAGTTACGCAAAATGCTTGAGAGTCATCACAAATGGACTGGCTCTAAACGCGCGCGTGAATTGTTGGATAACTGGGCAACAGCGCGTACAAAATTTGTCAAAGTTTTTCCGTTTGAATACAAACGCGCATTGGGTGAAATTCAAGCGGCCAAACTCACAGCGTCAACGGTGAAGCAAGCGGGCGGTAAAGCCAAAGCATCGACAGCGGTTAAAGCGATGAAAGCGAAGGATTGATCATGGGAAAAGTTACTGGATTCATGGAGTTTGAACGCATTGAAGAGGGTTACAAAGCCGTCAACGAACGAATCAAGCATTACAAAGAATTTGTCATTGCATTGGATGATGAGCAATCGAAAGCGCAAGGCGCGCGATGCATGGATTGCGGAACACCGTTTTGTAACAGCGGTTGTCCTGTCAACAATATCATTCCTGATTTCAACGATTTGGTGTATCAAGGCGATTGGAAAAACGCTATTGCTGTATTGCATTCAACCAATAATTTCCCAGAATTCACAGGGCGCATTTGTCCCGCACCTTGCGAGGCTGCTTGCACACTCAATGTCAACGATGATGCTGTGGGTATCAAATCGATTGAACACGCCATCATCGATCGCGCATGGAAAGAAGGTTGGGTCAAGCCTCGTCCTGCCAAACACAAAACAGGCAAAAAAATTGCAGTTGTTGGATCGGGTCCTGCCGGAATGGCCGCTGCGCAACAACTCGCGCGCGTTGGTCACGACGTTACCTTGTTTGAAAAAAATGACCGCATCGGTGGTTTGTTGCGTTATGGCATTCCAGATTTCAAAATGGAAAAAACGCATATTGATCGTCGCGTTGATCAAATGAAAGCCGAAGGCGTTGTGTTTCGCGCAGGTGTGATGGTGGGTGCAATGCCCAAAGACAACAAGGTCACCAACTGGGCCAAAGAAACGGTTTCTGCAGAGCAGCTTCAAAAAGATTTTGATGCGGTTTTGTTAACGGGTGGATCCGAGCAATCGCGCGATTTACCCGTTCCTGGTCGTGATCTAAAAGGCATTCATTTTGCTATGGAATTTTTGCCACAACAAAACAAAGTCAATGCGGGTGACGCTTTTCAAAATCAATTGCGTGCCGATGGCAAGCATGTGATCGTCATTGGTGGCGGCGACACGGGAAGCGATTGTGTTGGAACCTCTAATCGACATGGCGCAGTCAGCGTCACACAATTTGAAGTGATGCCCCAACCTCCTGTTGAAGAAAATAAACCGATGGTTTGGCCTTATTGGCCCATGAAGTTGCGCACGAGTTCAAGCCATGAAGAAGGGTGCGATCGTGAATTTGCAATTTCTACACAAGAGTTCATGGGTGACAACGGAAAAATCACTGGACTAAAAACTGTTCATATTGAAATGAAAGATGGCAAATTAGTCAATATTGCTGGAACAGAAAAAACTTACAAAGCTGACTTGGTTTTATTGGCTATGGGCTTTGTCAATCCAGTGCCCGCTGTCCTCGAAGCTTTTGGTATTGAAAAGGATTCGCGCGGTAATGCCAAAGCACACACGGAGTTAGATGGCGGATACGCTACCAACGTGCCCAAAGTTTTTGCAGCAGGCGATATGCGTCGTGGCCAATCTTTGGTGGTTTGGGCGATTCGCGAAGGGCGACAGGCCGCTCGCGCGGTCGATGAATTTTTGATGGGATACAGTGATTTACCACGTTGAAGATGGTAGGCTGTGAGTCTTTATGACTGCAACCACTTCACCCCATCTTGTTGATATTCAAAACCTGAGCTTCGGTTACGGTGAACGACGCATTCTTGACGGCATTTCTATGCAAGTGCTGCGTGGAAAAATCACTGCGCTGATGGGTGCCTCGGGGGGAGGCAAAACAACCGTGCTGCGATTAATTGGTGGTCAATACAAAGCACAATCAGGAAAAATTTTAGTCAACGGTCAAGACGTTGGGCAGATGAATCAAACCGATTTATATGCGGCACGACGTCGCATGGGGATGTTGTTTCAATTTGGCGCGTTGTTTACCGATCTGAGCGTTTTTGATAACGTCGCTTTTCCATTGCGCGAACACACACCAATGGGTGAAGCAATGATTCGCAATATTGTGTTGATGAAATTACAAGCTGTTGGGTTGCGTGGGGCTCGCGATTTAATGCCCAGCGAAATATCGGGCGGTATGGCCAGACGCGTTGCATTGGCGCGTGCCATTGCACTCGACCCCGAATTGGTTTTGTATGATGAACCTTTTGCGGGTCTCGACCCCATTTCACTGGGCACATCGGCCCATCTCATTCGTGAACTCAACGACGCATTGGGTCTTACAGGCATTTTGGTTTCGCATGATCTTGAAGAAACATTTCGGATTGCCGATCAAATCATTATTTTGGCCAATGGAAAAATTGCTGCTTGCGGTTCGCCCGATGAATTGCGAAACAGCGCAGACCCTTTGGTTCATCAATTTGTAACCGCAGCAGCCAACGGCCCCGTTAAATTTCATTACCCCAGTGTCGATATTCAAACCGACCTGGGTGTATCCAAAGTGGATATCACGTGATACACAATTTTTTATCTGAAATGGGTTGGTCGGTGCGTTTAAAACTTTCGCAATGGGGATATGCCGCCCACATGTTGTGGAAATTAATTGCATTGGCGCCTACTTGTTTGCGCCGATTCGGTTTGGTGCGTGATCAAATGCATTTTTTAGGCAATTATTCACTCGCCATTATTTCGCTATCGGGTTTGTTCGTTGGATTTGTATTAGGTTTGCAAGGCTATTACACTTTGCAGCGTTATGGTTCTGCATCAGCCTTGGGTCTACTTGTTGCGTTAAGTTTAGTCAGAGAGCTGGGTCCTGTTGTTTCTGCCTTGTTGTTTGCGGGGCGTGCAGGAACATCCATTACTGCAGAAATTGGATTGATGAAAGCGGGTGAGCAACTCAGCGCCATGGAGATCATGGCGATTGACCCCGTTGCACGCATTTTGGCGCCGCGCTTTTGGGCGGGCGTGTTGGTCATGCCACTTTTGGCTGCCCTCTTTAGTGCGGTTGGTATTTTGGGTGGATGGGTAGTTGGCGTTGTCATGATCGGCGTTGATGCCGGATCGTTTTGGGGGCAAATGCAGTCGGGTGTTGATGTGTGGGCCGATGTGGGCAACGGTGTTGTCAAAAGTTTTGTATTTGGTGTCACCGTTACATTTGTAGCCTTGTTTCAAGGATATGAGGCGCAGGCCACGCCCGAAGGTGTTTCGCGCGCCACCACCCGAACCGTGGTGGTGGCATCGCTCGCTGTTTTGGCCATGGACTTTGTGCTCACCGCGTCCATGTTCAGTTTATAAAGGATTGAATTGTGCAAAAATCAAAAAATGATATTTGGGTTGGACTCTTTGTTGCCATCGGTTTGATTGCTATTTTATTTTTAGCACTTAAATCGGCTAATTTGCTCAGTCTCAACTGGCGTACGGCTTATCGTGTCAGTGCATTGTTCGACAATATTGGCGGACTCAAAAAACAAGCAGCAGTCAAAAGTGCAGGTGTGGTTGTTGGGCGTGTTGAAGATATTCGATTTGATGATAAATCCTATCAAGCGCAAGTCATTATTAGCTTAGATGATCGCTATGTGTTTCCCAAAGACAGCTCACTCAAAATTCTCACCAGTGGTTTATTGGGCGAACAATACATTGGCATTGACGCAGGCGCAGACGACAAAATGCTTGCCAAGGGTGACCGCATCCAAGCCACGCAGTCGGCTGTGGTTTTAGAAAATCTCATCAGTCAATTTTTATATAACAAGGCGGCCGATGTGCCCGCTGCAAAGTAAATATCATGCGTTTGATTTCTTTCATTGCTGTTGCTTTGCTTCTGTTTTGCAGTGGTTGCGCAAGTATTACGGGCTCGCATCCCGACGACCCCTTAGAGCCCATCAATAGAAAAGTCGACGCATTTAATCAGGCGATTGACAAAGTCGCACTCAAGCCCATTGCCCAAGGTTACAAAGACTACACGCCCGAAACGATTCAAACAGGCGTGAGCAATTTTTTTGGCAATCTCAAAGACGTTGGTTCTGCCATTAATAATGCATTGCAGCTTAAGCCCAAACAAACCGTCGACAGTTGCTTGCGTGTGCTCATCAATTCAACGGTGGGTGTTTTAGGATTGATTGATATCGCGTCCAATATCGGCATACAAAAACACTCAGAAGATTTTGGTCAAACGTTGGGATATTGGGGCTTGCCAGCAGGCCCCTACGTCATCATTCCATTCTTGGGTCCAACTACTGTGAGAGATGGCGTGTCTTATTTTTCTGTTGATACAATGGCCGATCCCGTGCATTATGTAGACCCTATAAACGCTAGAAACTCTGTTAGTGCCATGCGATTATTGGCTCGTCGAGCAAGTTATTTGTCGGCTGAAGAACAAATGGGTGAAATTGCCTTAGACCCCTATAGCTTTCTGCGTGATTTTTATTTGCAAAAACGAAAAAATGATGTGTGGGATGGCAATCCACCCGATTGATTAATTTTTAACCGACATCATTTACTTCATATGGCTCATTATTTATTCATCAAAAAACTTTTTTTTATTGTTTGCTTGGGGTTTTCTGTTTTATTTAATTTCGCATGGTGCGCCGACGAAACGCCTGACGGCTTCATTCGCCGCTTGTCTACAGATTTGCTAAATTCCGTTCGTGCAGACGCTGCTTTGCGCAGTGGCGACATCAACAAAATCAGTGTGTTGGTCGATTTGCGCGTAATGCCGCATCTCAATTTTCAGCGCATGACTGCGTCTGCGGTCGGCCCCGCATGGCGTCAAGCCAGTCCTGAACAACAAAAAAGATTGCAAGAGGAGTTCAAGCTCTTGTTAATTCGAAGTTATGCGGGAGCTATGGCGCAAATTAAAGATCAAATTATTCAACTCAAACCGATGCGCATGAACGAACAAGACACTGAAGTTGTGGTGCGTACCGAAATTGTGGGCAAAGGCGAACCCATTCAAATCGATTACCGCCTGGAAAAAACGCCATCTCAAGGCGCAGGCTGGAAAATTTATAACCTTAATATTTTGGGTGTGTGGTTGGTTGAAACCTATCGCGGGCAGTTTACTCAAGAAATCAATGCCAAAGGCGTCGATGGCCTCATCAATACGCTCACCGAACGCAATAAAAGCAACGCCCGCAAATGAAAGCGCTCCAATTACCTGCTCAATTAACGGGTTTACAGGCTCAAGGGCAATGGGACCAATTCAAGTCTCAAATCACGCCGCATGATGCGATTGTGATTAATGGATCAGCGCTCATAGATTTTGATTCATCGGCATTAGCCTTTCTTTTGGCGTGTTTGCGTCAAGCCAAACAGGTGGGTTCAACTTGCCAAATTACAGGTCTTCCCCCCTTGGCGCATTCCTTGGCCAAGGTCTATGGCGTCGACCAACTATTGGCCTAGCCTTTATTCATCAAGGTTAATCCTCCCAGGCCTTAGAATGGTAGGTTGTCATGCTCGCACTCTCATTTCAATCCGTATCAAAAATATTTCAAACTCCACGAGGCTCCTTGCAAGCGCTCGATGGCGTGAGTTTTGATATTCAAAAAGGCGAATTTTTTGGACTCTTAGGCCCCAATGGCGCGGGTAAAACAACCTTAATAAGTATTTTGGCGGGCTTGGCCAAAGCCACATCGGGTCGCATTGTGGTCAATGGCTTTGATGTTCAAAAAGATGCTGCTCAAACACGCATGCAATTGGGCGTGGTTCCGCAAGAGTTGGTTTTTGATCCCTTTTTCAATGTGCGAGAAGCCTTGCGGTTTCAATCGGGTTATTTTGGAATTTCAAAAAACGACGATTGGATTGATGAATTGCTCAACTCGTTGGGCCTCACCGACAAAGCAAACAGCAATATGCGACTGCTCTCGGGCGGCATGAAAAGACGCGTCTTGGTTGCACAGGCACTGGTTCACAAGCCACCCGTTATTATTTTGGATGAACCCACCGCAGGCGTTGATGTGGAATTGCGCCAAACCTTGTGGCAATTCATCGCCAAACTCAATCGCGAAGGTCACACGGTTTTGCTCACCACGCATTATTTAGAAGAAGCCGAGGCTTTGTGCGGACGCATTGCAATGCTCAAACAAGGTCGAGTCGTTGCACTCGATCACACCAGCAGTTTGCTCAAAAACGCATCGAGCAATGTATTGCGATTCAAGCTTGACGAGCAACTCCCACCGGAGTTGGCCGCGCAAGCGCGCATCACTGGACGCATTGTTCAATTTCCTGCCAACGATGCGCAACAAATTGAAAATTATTTATCGGCGGTGCGTTTGGCGGGTTTAAAAGCGCAAGACATTGAAATTCGAAAAGCCGATTTAGAAGACGTTTTTCTAGACGTGATGGGGTCGTCATCATGAGGGGTTGGCAAGCACTTTTTTACAAAGAAATACTCAGATTTTGGAAAGTTGCTTTTCAAACGGTTGCTGCTCCAGTGCTCACTGCTTTGATGTACTTGCTCATTTTTGGACATGTGCTCGAAGACCGCGTTCAGGTGTATGAGGGTGTTTCATACACATCATTTTTAATTCCTGGCTTGGTGATGATGAGCGTGCTGCAAAATGCATTTGCCAATAGCTCGTCCTCACTCATTCAAAGCAAGATGATGGGCAATTTGGTTTTTATTTTGCTCGCGCCATTGAGTCCATGGAATTGGTTTTGCGCTTATGTGTTGTCTTCGGTTGTGCGTGGGGTGGCCGTTGGCTTGGGTGTTTTGTGCGTCACGATGTGGTTCACGCCCTTGCAAGTGGTTGCGCCTTGGTGGATATTTATTTTTGGATTTTTAGGAGCGGGCATGCTGGGTGCGATGGGCGTGATTGCAGGCTTGTGGGCAGAAAAATTCGATCAAATGGCGGCCTTTCAAAATTTTGTCATCATGCCCATGACTTTTTTAAGCGGTGTTTTTTATTCGATTCATTCGTTGCCTGATTTTTGGCAAACCGCGAGTCACTTTAATCCCTTCTTTTATATGATCGATGGATTCAGATATGGATTTTTCGGTCAAAGCGATGTATCGCCATGGTTAAGTTTGTTGTTGGTCGGATCCGCTTGGTTTGCGGTGAGCGCCATTGCATTGCACCTACTAAAAATCGGATTCAAGATAAGGGGTTGATCGCATGACTGCTGATGATTTGCAATCACTGATCAAGCAAGGATTAACTTGCGAACATATCACCTTGGAGGGTGATGGTAGGCATTGGTACGCAACCATTGTTTCCAAAGAGTTTGAGGACCGCCGATTGATTCAAAGACATCAATTGGTGTATGCCACCTTGGGGCAAAAAATGCACACCGATGAGGTGCACGCACTTTCAATGAAAACATACACGCCAGCCGAATGGGCTGAGCAGTCATAAACATCGATCAACATCACTCAGATTCACAATGGATAAATTACGCATACAAGGCGGCCAAACGCTCAATGGTGAAGTGATCATCTCGGGCGCAAAAAACGCTGCGCTTCCACAGTTGTGTGCAGCCCTGCTCACTGATCAACCCGTTGTGCTCAACAATGTGCCACGATTGCAAGATGTGGCCACCATGATCAAGCTCATTAAAAACATGGGTGTTGAAGTGATTCGTGATGAACTAGGACGCGTTGAATTGAATGCTGGGCCTCTACATCTTCGAGAAGCACCTTACGAATTAGTAAAAACCATGCGTGCTTCTGTTTTGGCTTTGGGCCCGTTGTTGGCACGATTTGGTCACGCCAAAGTATCATTGCCGGGCGGTTGCGCAATCGGCTCAAGACCAGTGGATCAACACATCAAAGGTTTGCAAGCCATGGGCGCTGTTATCGATGTGGAGCATGGTTATATGTTGGCCAAGTTGCCGCCCGGTCGTATCCGACTCAAAGGAGCGCGCATCGCTACCGACATGGCCACCGTGACAGGTACCGAAAATTTTTTGATGGCGGCCGCATTGGCTCAAGGCGAAACGATTTTAGAAAATGCCGCACAAGAGCCAGAAATTCCAGATTTGGCCGAGTTATTAATTGCCATGGGTGCAAAAATTCAAGGCCATGGCACAAGTCGCATTCATATTCAAGGCGTTGAAAAGCTTCATGGAGCAACGCATCAAGTAGTTTTTGATCGCATCGAAGCGGGTACATTTTTGTGCGCTGTAGCCGCAACAGGTGGTGATGTTGTGCTGCGGAATGCTCGCTTTGATCACCTCGAAGCCGTTATTGATAAGCTGGTTGATGCAGGCGTTGAAGTTGAAGCTATCACTGGCGGTATTCGCGTTCGTTCGAATGCTCCTGCGAGTCAATATCTCAAAGCACAAAACTTTAGAACCACCGAATACCCTGGCTTTCCAACCGATATGCAAGCGCAGTTTATGACGCTTAATGCCATCGCCAAAGGCAATAGTCGCGTTACAGAAACTATTTTTGAAAATCGATTCATGCACGTCAATGAACTCGTTCGCTTGGGCGCGCATATTCAAATTGAGGGCAAGGTGGCGGTGATCGAGGGTGTGCCGCATTTATCAGGCGCAACAGTGATGGCCACCGATCTACGCGCATCGGCCAGTTTGGTGATTGCAGGCTTGGTTGCGCAAGGCGAAACTATTGTCGATAGGATTTATCATCTCGATCGAGGTTACGATCGAATGGAAACTAAACTGCGTGGTTTGGGCGCTCACATTGAAAGAATCCAATGACCATCACACTTGCACTCTCTAAAGGTCGCATCTTTGATGACACCTTGCCTTTATTAGCGGCGGCAGGTATTGAAGTTCTCGAAGATCCCGAAAAAACGCGTAAATTAATTTTGCAAACCAATCAACCTGACGTGCGTGTGGTGTTGGTGCGCGCTACAGACGTGCCCACTTATGTTCAATACGGCGGCGCAGATTTGGGCGTTACGGGATTGGACGTTTTGCTTGAGCACGGCGGAGCGGGTTTGTTTCAACCCCTCGATCTTCAAATTGCCAAGTGCCGCATGAGTGTGGCCGTGCGCCAAGGGTTTGATTACAACCAAGCCGTCAAACAAGGCTCTCGTTTAAAAGTAGCAACCAAATTCACAGCCATTGCGCGTGATTTTTTTGCTGCCAAGGGCGTGCATGTAGACCTCATCAAACTCTATGGCAGTATGGAGTTGGCGCCTTTAACGGGCATTGCCGATGGCATTGTTGATTTGGTGTCTACGGGCAACACGCTTAAAGCCAATCATTTGATTGAAGTCGAACGCATCATGGACATTAGTGCACGATTGGTTGTTAATCAAGCGGCGCTCAAGCTCAAACAAGAACCCTTGCGTCGCATCATTGATGCTTTTGCAAAGGCGACGAAGGTTCGTCAAAGTAAGTAAATTTTTATGTCCAAGCCCCTTCGACTCTCCACACAAGACGCTCAGTTTGAAGCTGCCTTTCGAGCGCGTCTGCATTGGTCGAGTCAAGCCGATGAAGCCATCGAACAACGTGTCACCGATATCTTGTTTGATGTTCAAAAAAATGGTGACGCCGCTGTTATTCAATACACCAATCGCTTTGATGGCTTGAATGCCAAAAGCATGGAAGAGCTCACGCTCGATGTGAACGAGTTGAAGTCTGCATTTGATTCTTTGTCTGCAGATCAAAAAAATGCATTGCAAGAAGCAGCGAAACGCATTCGCACCTATCACCAAGCACAAAAAAAAGCCAACGGCGAAAGTTGGTCTTACAAAGATGAAAACGACACACTGTTGGGACAAAAAGTAACTCCTTTGGATCGAGTTGGCATTTATGTGCCTGGCGGTAAAGCCGCATATCCATCCAGTGTTTTAATGAATGCAATTCCTGCGCATGTAGCCGGCGTTGCCGAAATCATCATGGTGGTTCCAACCCCTGCAAAGCCAGGCCAAACCAAGGGCGAAAAAAATCCCTTGGTTCTCGCTGCTGCTTATGTGGCGGGCGTATCGTGCATTTTTACAATTGGCGGCGCGCAAGCTATCGGTGCATTGGCCTATGGCACAAAAGCTGTTCCTGCGGTGGACAAAATCACGGGCCCAGGCAACGCCTATGTTGCATCTGCCAAGCGTCGCGTATTTGGCAAAGTAGGCATCGATATGATTGCGGGCCCCAGCGAAATATTGGTACTTGCCGATGCAAGCACACCTGCCGATTGGGTGGCGATGGATTTATTCAGCCAAGCCGAACATGATGAACTTGCTCAAAGTATTTTGTTATGTCCCGATGCGTCGTATATCGATCAAGTTCAACAATCCATCGATCGTTTATTGCCATCGATGCCAAGGCGCGACATCATCGAAGCATCGCTCAATGGACGTGGCGCATTGATTCAAACGCGAAGCATGCAAGAGGCATGTGACATCAGCAATCGCATTGCGCCCGAACACCTCGAAATTGCCAGCCAAAACCCACATCAATGGGAACCTTTACTCAAACACGCAGGCGCCATCTTTTTGGGAGCTTTTACCAGCGAGAGTTTGGGAGATTATTGTGCGGGCCCTAATCATGTGTTGCCTACATCAGGTACAGCAAGATTCAGCTCACCTTTGGGTGTTTATGATTTTCAAAAACGATCAAGCATCATTGAAGTGAGCGAAGCGGGCGCGCAAATATTAGGACGTGTGGCCTCGGTATTGGCGCACGGTGAAGGCTTGCAAGCGCATGCGCGCGCGGCTGAAATGCGGATCAAGCGTTTATGACGTCCCCTTTCCTCAAGTTCATTCGCAAAGATGTGCAGTCTATGCACGCTTACACAGTTCAGTCCTCTGCAGGAATGATTAAGCTTGATGCAATGGAAAATCCATTTCCTTTGCCCGCATCATTGCAACAAGCATTGGGTGAGAGATTAGGTCAAGTTGCCATCAACCGATATCCAGGCCAAAGAGTTGAAGATCTCAAAACTGCATTGAGTCAACACATTCAAATGCCCAAGAATCATGCATTGATGCTTGGCAATGGGTCCGACGAATTGATTTCATTGTTGGCCATGGCTTGCAATATTCCTGAAGCCAAAATTTTGGCGCCTGAACCCGGCTTTGTGATGTACGCCATGAGTGCGCAATTCCATGGTGTCTTTTATGTGGGCGTGCCACTCACGCCTGCTTTTGAGCTCGATGAAGTGGCGATGACGCAAGCTATCGTACAGCATCAACCCGTCATTGTTTATTTGGCTTATCCCAACAACCCAACAGCCAATTTATGGGATGCTGCGGTGATGCGTCGCCTCATTGCGCATGTCTCTGCATACGGTGGATTTGTTGTCATTGATGAGGCGTATCAACCTTTTTCGAGTCGCACATGGATGGACGAAATCAAACAACATCCACAGGCCAATCAGCAAGTTTTGTTGATGCGCACTTTGTCTAAGTTTGGATTGGCGGGCGTTCGTCTTGGATACATGTGCGGTCACGCCGACATCATTCACCAAATCGACAAACTCAGACCCCCCTACAACATCAGTGTTCTAAATTCAGAATGTGCATTATTCGCTCTTGAAAACCAAACTGCATTTGCCGAGCAAGCCAAGCTGATTTGTGATGAGCGACAAAAACTCATCGATGCGATTCAAAAACTGTCGCATGCCAAAGCCTATCCAAGCCAAGCCAATATGATTTTGGTTCGGTTTTCCAAAGATGGCCTACAAGCTCAATCGGTGTTTGAACAACTTCAATCACAACGCATCTTGGTGAAAAACGTTTCTAAAATGCACCCATTGCTGCTCGGTTGTTTGCGCCTCACCGTTGGCACACCTTCAGAAAACGCCCAACTCATCCAAGCGTTGCAATACATTCTTGGCGCATCGTCTTAAAAACCAAAGTCCATCATCATGAATCCACGCACAGCTGACGTCAATCGTGAAACCCGTGAAACCCAAATCAGGGTTCAAATCAATCTCGATGGAGCGGGTCAATCCAACCTCCATACGGGCATTGGTTTTTTTGATCACATGCTCGATCAAATTGCTCGCCACGGTCTCATTGACTTAGATATTCAAGCCAAGGGTGATTTGCACATCGATGGTCACCATACCGTTGAAGACGTCGGTATCACTCTAGGGCAAGCCGTTGCGCAAGCGGTGGGCGACAAAAAAGGAATTCGTCGTTATGGCCACGCCTACGTGCCTTTGGACGAGGCCTTGAGTCGAGTTGTCATCGATTTTTCTGGCAGGCCAGGATTGGAGATGCATGTGCCTTTCAAAAGTGGTGTGATTGGACAGTTCGATACACAGCTCACCTATGAGTTTTTTCAAGGTTTTGCCAATCACGCATTTGTGACCTTGCACATCGACAATTTAAGGGGCGAAAACGCACACCATCAAGCCGAAACCTTATTCAAGGCCTTTGGACGCGCATTGCGCTCGGCTTTAGAAATCGATCCGCGCTCAGTGGGTCAAATTCCATCCACCAAAGGATCTCTTTGAAATTTGTTGCGGTGATTGATTACGGCATGGGCAATTTGCGCTCGGTGGCACAATCTGTGATGCATGCCGCACAAGGCAGCGATGTTCAGGTTCAAATCACATCCAAGCCCGAGGACGTGCGCGCAGCAGATCGCATTGTGTTGCCAGGGCAAGGCGCCATGCGTGACTGTATGCAAGAGTTGCGAAACTCTGGGTTGCACGAGGCCGTATTAGAGGCCGCACGATCCAAGCCGATGTTTGGCGTTTGTGTGGGTATGCAAATGTTGCTCGATCACAGCGCTGAGGGCAATGGCCCAGAGGGCACGCCAGCTTTGGGTCTCGTTTCAGGACAAGTCATCAAATTCAACTTAAATGGGCAGCTTCAAGCCGACGGTAGTCGCTTCAAAGTGCCTCAAATGGGCTGGAACCAGGTCAGGCAAACTCAGGCTCATCCGATCTGGAATGGGGTGCCCGACAACAGTTTTTTCTATTTTGTGCATAGTTTTTACGCTTTACCGTCTAATACGCGCCACACTGCAGGGGAAACCGAGTATGGCGTGCTATTTACATCTGCGATAACAAGCGATAATATTTTTGCAACGCAGTTTCATCCCGAAAAAAGTGCCCAATTTGGTATCGCCCTTTACAAAAACTTTCTTGTCTGGAATCCTTAAGCGACATTTAACGCTGAGATATTTCTACCCCTTACCTTTGCAAAATGCTCCTTATACCTGCGATTGATTTAAAAGATGGCCATTGCGTGCGCCTTGTTCAAGGCGACATGAAGCAAGCCACCACCTTCAGCGAAAACCCAACCGACATGGCCATGCAATGGGTCAATCAGGGGGCTAGACGTTTGCATTTGGTCGATCTAAATGGCGCTTTTGCGGGCAAACCGCAAAATTTTTCTGCCATCAAAAAAATTATTGCGTCTGTTGGCGACGATGTGCCTATTCAATTGGGCGGTGGTATTCGTGATCTCGATACCATCGAAAAATACATCGATAACGGCATTCGATACATCATCATTGGAACGGCCGCCGTCAAAAATCCTGGCTTTCTCAAAGAAGCGTGTAGCGCTTTTGGTGGACACATCATTGTGGGTCTTGACGCCAAAGACGGCAAAGTGGCCACCGACGGATGGAGCAAACTCACGGGTCATGAAGTGGTCGATCTTGGTAAAAAATTCGAAGGCTACGGAGTGGAGTCCATTATTTATACCGACATTGGGCGTGATGGCATGCTGAGTGGCATCAACATCGAAGCTACCGTCAAATTAGCGCAAGCACTTCATATTCCTGTCATTGCATCTGGCGGTTTGTCTGGTATTGAAGACATCAAAAAACTATGCGCAATCGAAGACGAGGGCATTGAAGGTGTTATTTGCGGGCGCGCTATTTATTCGGGCGATCTCGATTTTGAAAAGGCACAAGAACTCGCCGACGAGATCGGCAACTAGCATGCTGGCCAAACGCATCATTCCCTGCCTGGACGTCACAGGTGGGCGAGTTGTCAAAGGGGTTAATTTTTTACAACTTCGCGATGCAGGCGACCCGGTTGAAATTGCCGCACGTTACAACGAACAAGGCGCGGACGAACTGACATTTTTAGATATCACCGCCACGTCGGATCATCGCGATCTTATTTTGCACATCATAGAAGCGGTTGCTTCTCAAGTTTTTATTCCACTCACCGTGGGTGGCGGTGTGCGAACGATACAAGACGTGCGTCGATTACTTAATGCTGGTGCAGATAAAACCAGTTTCAACTCAGCCGCCATTGCCAATCCACAAGTTATTCAAGAGGCCTCATCCAAATACGGCGCCCAATGCATCGTGGTGGCCATTGACGCCAAACGCAGAACTCCACAAGATGAACAACGCTTCGATGACCAAGGTCAATCCATTGGTGCAGGCTGGGACGTTTACAGCCATGGCGGGCGCAAAAACGTGGGGCTTGACGCGGTGGCTTGGGCCAAAAAAATGGCCGACCTCGGTGCTGGAGAAATTTTGCTCACCAGCATGGACAGAGACGGCACCAAAGCAGGTTTTGATTTAGAACTCACTCGAGCCGTCAGCGACGCAGTCCCCGTTCCTGTGATCGCATCAGGTGGAGTGGGCACACTCGATCATTTGGCCGATGGAATACAAGTAGGTGGCGCAGATGCAGTGTTGGCGGCCAGTATTTTTCATTATGGTGAATTCACTATTGAACAAGCCAAGCAACACATGCGTTCTCGCTCTATTCCTGTTCGCTACTAAAAATG
Organism: Betaproteobacteria bacterium; assembly: GCA_009921265.1. GTDB lineage: Bacteria > Pseudomonadota > Gammaproteobacteria > Burkholderiales > Burkholderiaceae_C > Limnohabitans. Next base: position 40,405 of record RFYV01000017.1, read on the forward strand.
AATTCAATCAATACAACTGCAAATTGGTTAGATGTGATTCGGTGGGACGACAAAGGATTGGTTCCCGTGATTGCACAAGAGCAGTCGACCAAAGATGTGTTGATGTTTGCTTGGATGAATCGCCAAGCGCTCGAAAAAACTGCTCAATTGGGCCGAGCCGTTTACTTCAGTCGCTCGCGAAACAAATTGTGGTTCAAAGGCGAAGAGTCGGGCCATGTTCAGCAAGTGCACGAGATTCGACTCGATTGCGATAACGATGTGATTCTTCTAATCGTGACGCAAACAGGGCACGACCCCAGTATCGCGTGTCATACGGGTAGACACAGTTGTTTTTATCAACAATGGCAAAGATCGCCCGAAGGTGGACAATGGCTGGTCACACAAGCCGTTTTACAACACCCCAAAACCATTTATAAATAATTGATCATGAGTACAACAGACGATCTCAACCGACTTGCGCTTGTCATTGAACAGCGCAAGCCCAGCAATGGCGGCAATCCCGAAACCAGTTATGTGGCGCGTTTGTTGCAAAAAGGCCCCGATGCTTTTTTAAAAAAAATTGGTGAAGAAGCCACAGAAACTGTGATGGCTGCGAAAGATTTACAAACAGGTGGCGATCCGCAAAAATTAATTGGAGAAGTCGCCGATTTGTGGTTTCACACCATGATTGCATTGGCGCATTACGGGGCGGGCCCTCAACAAGTGATCGATGAATTAGTTCGTCGTGAAGGGTTGAGTGGTCTCGACGAAAAGGCATTGCGCAAAGTTCAACATCGCGAATCACAGGGTGAGTGAAGATGAGTCAAGATTCCAATTGCATTTTTTGCAAAATCATAGCTGGTCAAATTCCGTCTCGCAAAGTTTATGAAGACGAAGAAATTTACGCATTTCATGACATCAACCCATGGGCCCCGATTCATTTTTTGGTCATAACCAAAATTCATATTCCCAGCTTGGCACATATGGAGCCTGAGCATCAGGCTATGATGGGGCGACTGATCCAGCGCATTCCCCAATTGGCTAAACAAGAGGGATGCAACCTTTACCCCGAAGGGGGCTTTAGAGTGGTAACCAACACGGGGAAAGAGGGCGGCCAAGAGGTGCATCACCTGCATTTTCATGTGATGGGAGGTCCTCGCCCTTGGTTGCGTGGTTGAAAGAGATACCATCACCCCTATATTCAAACATTGGAGGGGATAGAATTTCCCCATTCTTTAGGAGTCATTCATGGGTTCATTTTCAATTTGGCACTGGCTGATTGTGCTGGTGATTGTTATTTTGGTATTCGGTACCAAAAAACTCAAAAACATTGGTTCAGATTTGGGCGGAGCTGTTAAAGGCTTCAAAGACGGCATGAAGGATGGCTCCACACCACCTGACGCGTCAGGTACTACACCACCCTCTGCGCCGCCCACACAGGTAAGCGCCACAACATCAGACAAAACCACTATTGATGTTGAAGCCAAACAAAAGCATTGAACGGACTTAATGATTGATCTTGGTATCTCCAAAATTGCGCTCATTGGCGCGGTGGCCTTGATCGTCATTGGCCCCGAAAAATTGCCACGCGTGGCGCGAACCATTGGCCAATTGATTGGTAAAGCGCAACGTTATGTGGCCGATGTCAAAGCCGAAGTCAATAAATCTATGGATTTAGACGAGCTCAAAAAAATGAAAGAGACGGTTGAAAATGCCGCTCGAGATGTACAACAATCGGCGCAAACCACGGCATCTGATTTTGAAAAAAGCTGGTCAGAAACTACGGCCAGTCTCGAAAATTCAGAGCCAGCCCAAAAATGGGAGCCCCCCCCTCCCGAATACCGACACCCTGAGAAAAAATGGCGACTCAAAAAATCCGTCACCCCTCAGTGGTACAAATCCAGACAAGGTGTGCGCACCAAGGCTTTATCGGGTGCCGCGCGCGTGGCGCGCTTTAGGCCACCTCCCAGAGGCATTCCGGAGCAACTCTGACCCTTATGTCTGATACCCCACAAACGCCGCCCGACGAACTCGCAGGCACCGAACAACCCTTTGTTCAGCACCTCATTGAATTGAGAGATCGCCTTGTCAAAGCAAGTATTGCAGTGGCAGTTGCTTGTTTGATTTTGGGTTTGTATCCAGGCCCCGCTGAGTTGTACGACATCTTGGCCGCGCCATTGGTTGCGCATTTGCCTTCAGGCACCAAATTAATCGCAACATCAGTGATTTCTCCATTCATGGTGCCACTCAAAATTTTATTGATGGCCGCTTTTTTATTGGCCCTGCCATTTGTTTTGTATCAAGTGTGGGCATTTGTTGCACCTGGTCTTTACAGTCACGAAAAAAAATTAGTCTTTCCATTGGTAATCTCAAGCACTGTTTTGTTTATGGTGGGTGTTTGTTTTTGTTATTTTTTTGTGTTTGGTCAGGTATTCAAATTCATTCAAAGTTTTGCGCCAGCCAGTATTACGGCCGCGCCTGATATCGAAGCCTATTTGAGTTTTGTGCTCACCATGTTTTTGGCGTTTGGCTTGGCCTTTGAAGTGCCAATTGCCGTCATTGTTTTAGCGCGCATGAATATAGTGAGCATTCAAAAGCTCAAAGACTTTCGCTCTTATTTTGTTGTGTTGGCTTTTATCATTGCGGCCATCGTCACACCACCCGATGTTGTGTCTCAGTTGGCCTTGGCTATTCCCATGTGTTTGCTTTATGAGGTGGGCATTTGGGCGGCGCAAATTTTTATCAAACACACGCAAGCACCCACTGAAGGTGCAGATGAGCAAAAGATTTAAACCATGAAGCGCTACTGGCTCTTGTTTTCTCAAGCGGTCACAGTTGTATTGGCCGTCTGGTTTGTGTTGGTCACACTCAAGCCCGATTGGGTTCAACGTGGCAGTGCATTCAGAGGTGCCAGCATCATCGAGGCGACACCTTCGGGCGGGTCAATGGTTGTTGGAAGTTTTAGTGCTGCTGCCAAAAAAGCTGCGCCTGCTGTGGTCAGCATCAACATCAGCAGAAAGTCGCCACATAACGGATCGCAAAATGACCCTTGGTTTCGTTTTTTCAATGGTGAAGAAGACGATTCGAATCAAGCAGGTTTGGGCAGTGGTGTGATTGTGAGTGCCGATGGCATTATCCTCACCAATAACCATGTCGTCGCTGGAGCGGATGAAATCGAAGTCACACTCAACGATGGACGACACACCATGGCCAAGGTCATCGGAACCGATCCCGATACCGACTTGGCCGTTCTCAAAATCTCATTGAATCAATTGCCTGTGATCGTTTGGGGCAACTCTAATACATTGCAAGTGGGTGATCAAGTGTTAGCTATCGGCAATCCATTTGGCGTGGGTCAAACTGTGACCGGTGGCATTATTTCTGCATTGGGGCGCAACCAACTCGGCATCAACACATTTGAAAACTTCATACAAACCGATGCGGCCATTAATCCTGGTAATTCGGGTGGCGCATTGGTCGATACACAAGGTAATTTTTTAGGCATCAATACAGCGATATTTTCTAAATCGGGTGGCAGCATGGGGATTGGTTTTGCCATTCCTGTCAGCACTGCAAAACAAGTGATGGAAGGTATCGTGCGCGATGGACAAGTCACACGCGGATGGATTGGCGTGGAGCCCGCAGAACTCACGCCAGAATTGGCACAAACATTTGGTGTCAAGCAAACGCAAGGCGTGGTAGTGGCAGGTGTTTTGCAAAATGCACCCGCACACAAAGCAGGCGTTCGACCTGGTGATGTTTTATTAAAAGTCGATAACAAAGACGTTTCAACCGTGGGTGAATTGTTGTCGCGCGTCGCAGAACTCAAGCCAGGCCAAGTCACAACATTCAAGTTGCAACGTAAAGACGATACGGTTGATATCAACATCACACCTGCGCAACGCCCCAAAGTGCGGCCAAGCAAACGCTGATATGGTGGAGCGCACAACACTTATTCAAATCTGTGATGCATTGTTGCAACCGCAACGATTCAAAGATTACGGCCCCAATGGTTTGCAAGTAGAAGGAAAGTCAATCGTCCATCACATGGTGAGCGGCGTTACCGCCAGCTTGGCTTTTATACAAGCTGCGGTGGATGCAAAAGCCGACGCTATTTTTGTGCATCATGGTTTGTTTTGGCGCGGCCAAGACGGCACGCTCACCAGTTGGCTCAAACAAAGAGTGGCATTGCTGATGGCGCACAATATCAATTTATTGGCTTACCACTTGCCGCTAGACGCTCATCCGCAATTAGGTAACAACGCACAATTAGGAATGCAAATTGGTTTGCAACACGACCAAACATTTGGCGAGCAAGACTTGGGATTGATTGGAAATTTTTCTGCTTCCAATTTGCAACAACTGTGCAATCAAATTGAAAGCGCCATTGATCGATCACCATTGTGCGTCGCGGGAGACGGGCGTGCTATTCGTCGCGTGGCATGGTGCACGGGTGGCGCACAAAGTTATTTCGAGTCCGCCATTGCTGCGGGCGCTGATGTGTTTATCACGGGTGAAATTTCTGAGCCTCAAGCGCATTTAGCCAAAGAAACAGGCGTTGCATTTTTGGCTTGCGGTCATCATGCAACCGAGCGTTATGGTGCTCCAGCAGTCGCCGCGCATGTGGCTCAGACGCTTGGCATCACGCATCAATTTATTGACATCGATAACCCTGCATAAATAATGGCAACTCATTCAATGCTTCCATGGGCCATCACCATCGGTGACCCCGCAGGCATTGGGCCAGAAATTATTATTCAATCGTTTGCACAACAAAGAATCGGCACCAATTGTTTTGTCGTTGGTGATGTAGATACCATGCATCGTGCCTTGCAATGGATCAATCAAGCGCAGTTAACAGCTTTAAAAATAGAAACAATTTCACATCCAGAGCAAGCCATGGAGCACCCCGCAGATGTGATACCTGTACTGCAAGCAACAACCGTCAAAGGCTTGGCAACGCCAGGGCAAATCAGTGCTCAAACAGGACAAGTGGCTTACGACAGTTTGATGTGGGCCACGCAAGCGGCATTGTCAAAACAAATATTGGGAATGGTAACCGCCCCATTGCACAAACAAGCCCTGTCGATGGCGGGCGTTCAATTGCTGGGCCACACCGAAATATTGCAACAACAAACAGCAATATTTAAAGGTGTTGATATCGCTCAAGTGCCTGTTCGAATGATGCTTGCCAATGAATCGTTGCGAACTGTGTTGGTGAGCATTCATGTGTCTATGCGAGATGCGCTCGATGCGGTAACCCTGCAACAAGTGTTGCAAACGATTGAGATCACACACCACGACTTGCAAAAAATATTGAATCAAAAACCTCGTATTGCGGTTGCGGGTCTCAACCCGCATGCGGGCGAAGGTGGCTTAATGGGGCGTGAAGAAATAGACATCATTGCACCAGCGATTGAGCAGGCCAGGCAAAAAAATATTGATGTGTATGGACCTATTTCTCCCGATACGGTTTTTATGCGCGCCAGGCACACATCACAAAAAAAAGGTGAATTTGATGTGGTTATTGCCATGTACCACGACCAAGGTCTCATCCCCGTCAAATATTTAGGACTGGATGAGGGGGTCAACATCACCTTGGGTCTGCCATTTGTAAGAACCAGTCCCGACCATGGCACCGCTTTGGATTTGGCTGGAAAAGCGAAGGCTCAGGCTCAAAGTATGGTGGCCGCCATCCAAATGGCCAAACTTCTCGCTCATCCATAAATAATCTCATATTTCATCAGGCTTACTTCTTGGCTTGAATCAGGTCGCCAAGGGGGTAGAAATTCATACCTTTGCTCCTATACAATATCGGGTTGACCCTATATCAGAGACGATCATCAAGGATCTCATAATGAGTGACAGCCCAGCAGATAACAGTAAACGCACATGGATGATTGCATCCGGTTGTGCAGGCGCAATTGGTGGCGTCGCCGTTGCCGTCCCCTTTGTCAGCACATTTCAGCCTTCCGAGCGCGCCAAAGCCGCTGGAGCCGCTGTTGAAGTTGACATCTCTGCTCTCAAACCCGGCGAAAAACTAACTGTTGAGTGGCGTGGCAAACCCGTTTGGATTGTCAAACGCACGCCCGAGCAACTCGAGTCCCTCAAAAAGACCGAGGCTCAGCTTGCCGACCCCCAATCTCAGCGTAAGCCGTCCGAGCTCACACCTGAATACGCTCGCAATCAACCGCGTTCCATCAAGCCAGAAATTTTTGTCGGCGTTGGCATTTGCTCGCATTTGGGTTGCTCACCCTCTGACAAATTTCAAACGGGTGCCCAACCTTCGTTGCCAGACGACTGGAACGGTGGATTTTTATGCCCATGTCACGGATCAACTTTTGATATGGCAGGACGCGTTTACAAAAACAAACCAGCGCCCGACAACCTCGAGGTTCCTCCCCACATGTACTTGTCCGACACAAAGTTGTTGATCGGCGAAGATAAAAAGGCCTGATAGGAAACACCATGGCTGAATTCAAAGAAACATCTCCCAACGCTCCTATTGCAGAAAAACTTCTCAATTGGGTGGACAACCGTTTTCCCTTGTCCAAAATGTACAAAGAGCATCTCTCCGAGTACTACGCTCCCAAAAATTTCAATTTCTGGTACTTCTTTGGCGCATTGGCCTTGTTGGTATTGGTCATTCAAATCGTCACGGGTATTTTTCTCACCATGCATTACAAGCCTGATGCGGCATTGGCATTTGCATCGGTTGAATACATCATGCGAGATGTGCCATGGGGTTGGCTCATTCGATACATGCATTCCACAGGCGCTTCTGCGTTCTTTATCGTGGTTTATTTGCATATGTTCCGCGGTCTCATTTATGGCTCGTATCGCAAACCACGCGAACTCGTTTGGGTATTTGGTTGCGCCATTTTCTTGTGTTTAATGGCTGAAGCTTTTATGGGCTATTTGTTGCCATGGGGACAAATGTCTTATTGGGGCGCACAAGTAATCGTCAATTTATTTGCGGCGATTCCCTTTGTTGGTCCCGACTTGGCATTGTTAATTCGCGGTGATTATGTTGTGAGCGATGCAACCCTCAATCGATTCTTTAGCTTTCATGTGATTGCAGTTCCTTTGGTTCTCTTGGGCTTGGTTGTTGCACATATCATTGCATTACATGAAGTCGGTTCTAACAACCCCGATGGCGTTGAAATTAAAGCCAACAAAAACGCACAAGGCCTTCCAGTAGATGGCATTCCGTTTCATCCTTATTACACGGTTCATGACATCTTGGGTGTGAGTGGATTCTTGTTGATCTTTACAGCCATTATTTTCTTTGCGCCTGAATTTGGCGGATACTTTTTGGAATACAACAACTTTATTCCTGCTGATCCGCTCAAAACACCTGCGCATATCGCACCTGTTTGGTATTTCACGCCTTATTACTCCATGCTCAGAGCCATCACGAGTGAAATGATGTACGCACTCATCTTGTGTGTTTTGGGCGGGGCTTATTTAGCATTCACACGTATTGCAATGCCAACAATTTTAAAAGGCGCTGTGGCGGGCGGTGCAGTGGTCTTGGCTGTGTTGATGCAAGTCATTGACGCCAAATTTTGGGGCGTGGTTGTCATGGGTGGCGCTGTTGTTATTCTTTTCTTCTTGCCATGGCTTGATTACTGCGAAGTTAAATCTATTCGTTATCGTCCCGATTGGCACAAATATTTGTATGGCATTTTTGTCATCAATTTTGTGATTTTGGCTTACTTGGGTGTTCAACCACCATCTGCTATCGGTGAGCGTGTATCACAAGTCGGTACGTTCTTTTATTTCGGATTCTTCTTGTTGATGCCTTGGTGGAGTCGTATGGGTCAAACCAAGCCAGTTCCCGATCGCGTTACTTTTGCCGCCCACTGATCCGACGGAGAACACAACATCATGAAAAAAATATTACTCAGTTTGCTTTTATCAGCTGGCGTCTTTGTTAGCGCGCAAGCATCGGGTGGTGAAGAGTTTCATTGGGATAAAGCACCCAATCGCACCAATGATTTGGCCGCATTACAAAATGGCGCCAAGTTGTTTGTCAACTATTGCCTCAACTGTCATTCTGCGGCTTATATGCGCTACAACCGCTTAACCGACATTGGTCTTACAGAGCAACAAATCAAAGACAACTTGCTTTTTGCCACCGACAAAGTTGGCGATACCATGAAAGCAGCCATTGACCCTAAACAAGCCAAAGACTGGTTTGGTGCCAATCCGCCCGACCTTACGGTAATTGCGCGTTCGCGTGCGGGTCACGGCGGCACAGGTGCTGATTACCTCTACACCTATCTGCGCACCTATTACGCCGACGACACCAAGGCAACAGGATGGAACAACATGGCGTTTCCCAATATCGGCATGCCTCATGTTCTATGGGAGTTGCAGGGTGTTCGTACACCCGTTTTTGAAACCAAGACAGAACACGGTCACGAAACACATATTTTCAAAGGCTGGCAACAAGTCACACCAGGCAAAATGTCTTCTGCACAATACGATCAAGCGGTTGGAGACTTGGTCGGTTATTTGCAATGGATGGGCGAGCCTTCTCAAAACACACGCGTTCGTGTGGGTGTTTGGGTCGTATTGTTTTTACTTGGATTCATGGTTTTAGCTTGGCGACTCAACGCGTCCTATTGGAAGCACGTTCGCTAGTACACACATTGCGTTGCGATTATTTTTGCAACGCGTATTCGGAGTGACAGGCAGGGCTTGTCACTCTTTTTGATTTTCAGGAGCCTACTCTATGATGGTTTTATACTCTGGCACAACCTGCCCCTTTTCGCATCGTTGCCGTTTCGTGTTGTTTGAAAAAGGCATGGACTTTGAAATTCGCGATGTTGATCTCTATAACAAGCCAGAAGACATCAATGTGATGAATCCCTATGGCCAAGTTCCAATCTTGGTTGAGCGCGATTTGATTCTTTATGAATCCAACATCATCAACGAATACATTGACGAGCGTTTTCCTCATCCTCAATTGATGCCCGGAGACCCCGTTGACCGTGCACGCGTGCGCTTGTTTTTACTCAACTTCGAAAAAGAGTTGTTCACCAATGTTTCGATCTTAGAAAACCGCAACAACAAGCCCAATGACAAAGCGCTAGAAAAATCACGATCACACATTCGTGATCGTTTGACCCAATTAGCGCCCGTTTTTCTAAAAAATAAATTCATGCTGGGCGATAATTTTTCAATGCTCGACGTTGCGATTGCCCCCTTGCTGTGGCGACTCGACCACTATGGCATTGAGCTTTCCAAAAATGCAGCGCCGTTGCTCAAATACGCCGAGAGAATTTTTTCAAGACCCGCATACATTGAAGCATTAACGCCGTCCGAAAAGGTCATGAGAAAATAAATTCAATCATGATCAGCCCCGTTCACTCAACATCAACGCGTCCCTATTTGATTCGCGCTCTCTATGAGTGGTGCACCGACAACGGATTCACACCTTATGTGGCTGTTTTGGTGGACGAGACTGTCAAGGTGCCACGCGAATATGTTAATAACGGTGAGATCGTTCTCAATATCAGTTTTGATGCGACCAGCAACCTCAATCTCAGCAATGACTTCATCGAGTTCAAAGCCCGTTTTGCGGGCGTTGCACGCGACATCATGGTGCCCATGGGTCGTGTGATTGCCATCTACGCACGTGAAAATGGTCAAGGCATGTCGTTTCCTGTGGTTGATGGTTCGCAACCTCAAGCGGCCACCAGTACAACGCCCAATTCCACCGAAATTCCACCGGGTCAAACCAGGCCGCATCATGGATTGTCTCTGGCCCGTTCTGAGCCGCAACAGCAAAACCATGAGGACAAAGATCCCCCGCCTACAAGCCCAAGCACCAAACGGCCCAAGCTCAAGCGTGTTAAATAATTTATGCCAATCAGTTACCAGCAGACATACCTTGGTTAGAATATCGATTTCGCCGATTTAGCTCAGTTGGTAGAGCA
>RFYV01000161.1 GCA_009921265.1 Betaproteobacteria bacterium
GTGCGGGTGATGTCGGGTTTGCGCTTTGGCATTGGAATTGTTTTTTCAACTTTCACATCAGGTGAACCAATGCCACCATCGGCTTTTGCAAAATATAAGTTTTGTAAATCAAACAATGGCGTGTTGTCTTTTAATCTCACCTGGGTCATGGTTTGAATTTGCAAACCTTTATTAACGCCTTTGTCAAAAACATTGACGACGTGATGGTCAGCTAACATTTCTGCAGCATTTGGAAATGTTTGGTGAAGCATGAGAATTTGTTCGCCATGCAACATTTTGGGAACATTCAAACCAATGTCATAAATTAAATTGTGCCGAGCCACTGTAACTGCCTGACTGGGAATCGCAAGTAATTCATCCCTTCTTTCATAAACAAAATTGAGTTCATCCAAATTGAGAGGATTGGCTCCCATACCAACGGCCAAGCTATACAACATGCTGTCACGTTCGATGTAGGAATATGGAACATCAATAGCCTTGAGCGACTTCAGATATTCATAAGTGAGATGAGGCATTTATACTTAACTTTTGTTTTACTTTTATTAATATAGCAGATGATATTCCATTCATCGATAACGTACGTAACATAAAGAATCGTGTTTGGATTTTTAACTCTCTGGGTGCTTTGGTTTTTTTGCAAACATAAAAAGTAGAGAGCCCAAACCTACCATGATCGATAAAACAGTAAAGCCTGTTTTGTAATCACCTGTGACGTCCGCTAAAACACCTGCAACTAAAGGTCCGGCAACTTGACCTAATGCAACGATGACTGCTGATAAACCTAAGATCATGCCTATGGCGTTGCGTCCAAAATAGTCTGCACGAATAGCTTGCATAAATGGTCCACGTAGACCCCATGCCGCGCCATGAATAATGGCAAATGCGGCGATCTCAATGGGGTGTGTTGCATAGGTGAGGAGCAAAAGTCCTATTGCATGCAAAAGCATGCATGCTGCAGAGACTTTGCGCTTTTCAAATCGATCGCCAACAGCGGCTCCAAATAAGACGCCAGCTATTTGTGCAATGGTCATTAACAAGATTGCCAATGACGCTTGAGAAACGCTGTATCCGAGACTCTCCTTCATGTGCGTGATGGCATGAACGTTAACGGCGGTTACGATTGCTAATGCAAAACCGTGTCCAAGCGCTAAAAACCAAAATGCACGTGTCCTGAGAGCTTGTTGAGTTGTAAATTCAATTTTCTTTTCAATATTCACATTTGCGTGTGTTGTTTCTGTCTTTGATGGATGCGGTTCTCCATCGGCTGTGAGTCCGACGTCTTCAGGGCGACTTTTGATAATGCCAGCTAATGGAAAACCAATTATAAATGCGATGATTCCTGATGCAAGGGCAGTGGTCCGCCATCCATAATGTTGAATTGATAAAGCGATCATGGGCACGAGCAGTCCACCCATTGCGATACCTAAACTCATAATGGACAAAGCACGCGCGCGATATCGATCAAACCATTGAATCAGTGAGACTGAGAGCGGAAAGTACCCCGACATACTCGCGCCAATGGCCATCAAAACGGAGCTGATATAAAAGCCAGTTAATGTCGTGATTTGACTGAAGATCAAAAAACCAAAGCCAAAAAATAGGATGCCCGTGCGAATCATCTTTTGCGAACCAAAGCGATCAATCATCCAACCCAGTAAGGGGCCGATGATCGCGGCTTCAACGGATTGCATGGCTGCGGCGCCCGATAGTGCTGTTTTGCTCCAACCCTCATCGTCTGCTAGAACGGCAACATAGACGCCAAAAGATTGGGTGAGTAAGGACGAAAGAATAAACTGAATTGAACAAGCCGCAGCAGTTATGCGCCAACCATAAAAAATTTTCAACTACTGCTCCTTGGCCTATCATGTCATTCTTGGGGGTATTTCTGGGGTCATTATGCATGTTCAAGCCGCTGGACCATATCGAACTGACTCTATGGATCAAAGTCTTATAGGATTGAGCCTCAAACCAAACGACCTTATAGCACCGATTCTGGTGATCGGGTGGACGCTGCTTTGCCAGTTGTTAACACGCTGATCGAATGGGGAGGTCCGAGTGCAATATTTTTTGAAACACTGGGTGAGCGTACCGTTGCATTGGCTCAACTTGAAAAACGTTGTGATCCACAAAGAGGCTATGAGCCGATGTTGGAGCGATTGCTCGAACAGATATTGAAGAAGTGCGTTGAGCATCGCATACCGATTATTGGAAATTTTGGTGCTGCAAATCCTATGGGTGCTGCAAAAGTGATTGCAGTATTGGCCAAGCGATTAGGTCTTGTAGACTTAAAAATTGGTGTTGTTCATGGTGACGATGTGCGTGAAAGACTCAATCTTAAAACGAATGAAGTTTATGAAGCCGATACAGTCGTTAAACATTTGAATCAAGTAAATTGGTCTATTATTGAAGGCCCTGTTATTCGCACAGGCGCGACTTCAAAAATTAATTCTGTTTATATCAGAGATCCAGACGTGAATTTCATTGAGATCAGTGAGCTTTGGACGGAATAGAAGTTAAAAATTGCGCTTTTATTTACTGAACATTAATGGCTGATGGACATAGCCTTGAAGAAAAATAGACCCAAAACCTTTTCCCATTGAAGTCGTATTCGCAATTGGTACCCATATTTCCTGCTGGAGTTTGATTGCCTGTCCAAAGTGCCATTGGGAGCATTTGTGACAAGCACAATAGTGGGGAGAGCGCCAAAATTAAAACGAGTAATTTTTTAGACACATAGACCTCACTGCTTGGAATAATTATTAATGATAAACGAAAAATCTAAGTTTGTT
>RFYV01000162.1 GCA_009921265.1 Betaproteobacteria bacterium
GCGCATGAGTTGAGGAAGAAGTGATTGTAAAAGATCGGAAGCGAGTTGGTCGAACATCGTAATCGCAATTTCAGGCTGCTCTCGAACCCGATACGAGAACTGCACTTTGCAGTAATACGCATACCGATCAGTGAGTTTGAAAGAGAGATTGCGAACCGCCAATGCCGAAGGTGTCAGAGCCCCATTGGCTATGAAAAAATATCCCCCAATGAAAGTCAGTCCAGGGTTTTTGGGATCTTGAAAAATACTCGCGGTCATTTTCATGTCCCCTAGTGGAAGATTCACCGTCACATCTTTACGAGTGACCAACTCCCTCACTGTGGCTTGCGAATACCGAAGACCACTACTAGGTTGAAGAGGTCCATTCTTCAAGTCAAATTGAGATGTATCAAGCTTTGGCGAGCGTAATTCTGGTTCTCCAAACATGACCAATCCCGCCGCGCCCCAACAGCGCTCTGGAATATGCGGCACCGTATCAATCATGCCCGTGTAATAGGCAATGTGCACTTGAAACACGCCCTTGGCGGAATCGTTTTTATAGACATAGGCACGGTCAAGAAAATTTTTGGTGCCAAGTTCTTCAATCATGGCATCAGAAAATTGCTGGTCTTTACCTACTTGCTTCCAATCCCCAAGCATGCTGGGCAATTCATCAATGGGCGTGCGCAATGGAACAGGTTCCTTTTGCAAGTACACATTCAGTTGTGACATGGCCACTCGAAATCCAAGACCACCAATCGCCAGGCAAGCGCACGCCGCCACGAACGCATTTTTTTCATTGCCTTCAACTCGCATTCGGTTTCACCTTTGTTTCATCCACTTCCACTAGGAATTGCGAAAGAATCCAAAGCGCGCCCAAGTAGGAGAAAAATGCTGGCAACAACCATACAAGGCCAATCATGTGGTGGAATTCTCCCGACATGAAGTTCTGGTCAAACATGCCCAAAATGCCAAGGGAAGCGACACGCAATACGTTCACAAATATAGAAATTGGAATTCCAAGCGCGACCAACATGATCTGTTGCCATAATTTTGGCAATGAGACGTACGCCATTGCCACTCCAAGGGCAAGGAACGCGACCAACATGCGCATGCCGCTGCACGCTTCGGCCACGTTCAATTGCACTGGCTCCCCATCCTTGAAAATAGTGAGAACATTTCCGGCGTGATCTGTTTGGATTCCGATGAGATTCAGAAATACATAGGCGCCCTTGGCCGAAATATCCTGCATGCGATAGGTGACGAGATTCATCAGACGCTCGCTAATTGTCTGCGCAAAAATCAACATATAAAAAAGTGGAAACCAAACATATTCCATGCCCCTCCAACCCAAGAGCAGAACTCCTAAACCAATAAGCGTAATTCCTAAACCGGTCGCTCGAATATTGTGATGCGCCAAGCCAGCTGGACCCACATTGCAAAACATGTACCAAGCGATTCCAACAATCATGATGAATATGCCAATCCAAGATGGGCTCAATGGTTTGGCCAGAATAAAATCGCGTTTCATCCACACGAAATATCCGCTGACAAATGGAATGATCAAGGTGTGTCCCCAATCAGATGGCTCATGTGATGCCCACGCAACTTGACGACGAAACCATTCCCAAAATACAGAAACCAAAAGAACCACAAGTAGTCCACCAGCGATCATGGTGGTCTTCGCGGAAACCTCTACGACAGCTGTCGTTGTCGAATTGCGAATTGGTGGTGGTGCGATGGTCATTGTCAGAACTGTTTTTAATAAACGATGCGGTCTCCATGCCGGTTTGTGGCAAAATTCAAAATAAGCCTCATTCCCACAGAAATCATGTGTATGTGTTTATTATTCAAACCTCTTCATGCGAACCATGGGACCAACGCGCTAAACAAAATGTTAATTGGTTGTGATACCGCTCGGCGGGGCACCGAACACATCGTTACCAAAGTTACGGTCAAGTTGAAAGCCAATTGAATTTGGAAATGACAAATCGCCAATTGAATTTGGAAATGACAAATCGCGGCGCACGCGTGACAGTGGCAAAGCCCAAAAGTTGGTTCCCACAATAATGTGATCATCCCTCTTCAAGAAAAGGTCGGGTTCGCCACGATTGCGAATAGCAAGCAAACTAATTCGCACGCACGCTTCTTTGTCGCTATCAAGACGGCGAATTAAATCGCAACGTTCTGGAATGGCCAATTCACTTACGCCACCAGCGGCGGCGACCAACCGACTCAGAGTCAGACGACCAGCGGTTGGTAAGTTGTAAACTCCCGGTCGGCTAATTTCGCCGTCGATATACACCACGCCCACATCGCCAGAATCGCAATAAATTGCATCGCCTGGTTTAATCACAATATTCAAACTTGAGTCGCCGCGGACTAATTGGTTGTAATCAATGTCAATGACAACGGTTTTTTCTAAATTTTCTGCATTACGTTTTTTATTGTTTTTTGCATTTTCAACTGACCGCAAGCCCGCGTTGTTCCCCGTGTCCGTTGTTGCACTTGAGCTCTGACTGGCCACTGTTGATGTCGAGTTCGAATCGGTTGCGGACGCTTGGCTATTTGCGTTGGCATTCATAGCGGATTTACGAACCCATGACTGCGAAGCATTATCGTAAATAAATTGATCCCCACTGGCTCCATCAGAGGAACTTGAAGCGGCTGTTGAATTGAGATTGGCACTAGCACGGTCGTCCGCTTTTGCTGGCTCGAGTTGGTCAATGTCAACTGGCGGAGCTTGGCGACTTGCCGCACG
>RFYV01000163.1 GCA_009921265.1 Betaproteobacteria bacterium
CCCACCCCCGCAACCACATCTCCAACAGAAAATTCAGATGGAAACGGGTCTGAATTTTCTGTTGGAGATGTGGTTGCGGGGGTGGGTTGGCTGCGTGGTCTTGAAGCCCCACACAATCCCGGTGAACCAGATTTTAGAATTCGTGCGTTCCGAAACAATCATGCTGGAAATATTTCGGTGGCTGGCAATCCAGAAATAATTACAAAGACAAGTTTTTCAAACAATTTTTATACTTTCATTCGTGAACATGCATGTGCCTGGGTGGACCACAACCTTCTTTCTGTAATGAACGGTATTGCGCCACCACAAATTGAAACGCTGGTTGTTGCTATGACAACGGGACGTCAACTTTCTGGATACAGGGCGCTTCGGCAAAGCTTTTCAGGAAGTGGTTTAAGCCATTTTTTAGCGATTAGTGGCTTTAACTTGGCTGTTTTATTTGGTGCGGTTTGGGTTTGTATGGAGTTGTTTCATTTTCCATGGATATTTCGTGGTTGGTTTCTTGTGATCACCTCATTTTTATTTTTGTTTGTGGTTGATGTAGAAACTTCCGTTCTGCGCGCGGGAATAGCGGGAATTCTTGTTGGTGTATCGGTTGCCTGTGATCGTGGTTGGAGAGCCGATGGTTTGCTTGCGGTTGCAGTCATTTTCACGCTTGTTTGTGATCCGTGGGCTGCGTGGAACCCAGGGTTTCAATTAAGTTATGGAGCGGTTTTGGCGTTGCGCTATGGAAGCGAGCCAATTTTGCGCATGATGATGAGATTCCTGGAATTGTTCCCATCTCTTTCTAAAACCATTTCGCGTCATTTTGTGAAATCCATCGTGACCGCTTTTTCTGCCAGTGTTGCTGCGTGGCTCATGTCGACACCAATTACCGAATCACATTTTGGAAGCATTTCAATTTGGGCTGCGGTTGCCAGCACGGTTCTTGCTCCGCTTGCTGCAATCATTACTGTTCTTGCATCAATAGCGTGCTTGGTTGGGACTCTTCCTGGCGCCGAATATATTTTGGGATATCCACTTACTTTTTTTTCAGAGCTCTTTCTTTGGTTGTCAAATTTTGTTGGCGTATTGCCGGCCGCAAACATCCGTGGTGGAGCGATTCCTTGGTGGTGGGCCTTGCTTGAGCTCGCTGCTCTGGCTAGTTGTTGGATTTGTGTTCGACCACGCATTCGTTATTTTTCAACAGGTTTATTTTTATTATTATTTATTGCTTCTATTTTTTTCCAATCTTCTAGCGCTGATACTTCAACTCCTGGATGGAAATTGCGTATGACAAGTATTTCCGTGGGAGATGGCAGCGCGCATATTGTTGAAACACCAAACTCATGCGTGTTGTTTGATGCGGGAACAATTTCCAGGCACGCGGGAGGTTCTAAATTAATTGTTCCCGCACTGAAGGCGATTGGTTGCTCTCGCTTCAATGCTGTTTTTATATCTCACCCACATCTGGATCATTTTTCAGCCTTGCCGGAGATTGCCCAAGCTTTTCAAATTGATCGCATTTATGCAACCGAGGCGTTTATTTCCTACTTGAACACCGAATACGCACCGGGTGTTTTAATGAATGTGTTGAAAAAATATGGTTTGAAACTAGAACCGTTTACAGCAGGAAATACTGTTTCATTTGATGGCTTTGTTTGGACGGCTCTGCATCCAAAAATTGGATTTCGAAGTCGAATTGTGAATGATGGAAGTCTTGTGTTTCGAATAGAACCAGAAAAAAATTTGGATATTCATTTTAAAAATAAAATTCCTGTTGTGGCGTGGCTGACGCTATGTGGTGACTCGCAAACAGAGGCCATTGCAAATATTCTTGCTTCACCACATTTTGGTCCTTCCTTGGTTATGGAGTTGCCCCACCACGGTGCCTGGTCTGATGGTGTGGTTGATTTGGTTCCCGCATTGAAACCATGGATATTGATTCAAAGCACGGGTTATCAACGATTTGAATTTGATCGAATTGAACCCGTTGTTCACGGTTATGTTCGGGGCGTCACGTGCCGCGATGGGGCTCTTCGCGTCACGTGGTATGAAAATGAACGCGATGGCGTAATTACAAACCGGGTTTTGTTGGAGCGTTGGGTGGGAGATGGCTGGGTTGAAGTGGCGTCCCACACGAATCAGAAATAACAATTGCCTCCGTAAGGCGAATGGCGCAACCAAACGAGCCGCGCTTGGATTCATCAAGTTTCACAATCAATTTATTCCCAACAATTGGAACCATGATCTGTAGTGGTTTTGATTCTGGCTTGATTGAATCTTGAAATACAACCTTGCCACCACATTCAATGGTGACTCGACATTCAACATCGCCCCGTAGTTGAGGGGGAACCTCAAGTGAGGTGCTTAGTGTTCCACTGTTTTGTTCCAAAGCGAATTCAAATACTCCAGGGCCGTGAAGATCTATCGGAATTGCGTCAAACGCTGAAGGTATTATTTTTTTCACAACGACCGGTGGAGAAAGCCTGATTTCTTCAGTATCTGAATTCGATATTACTTTTTGCGCACAACTTGCCAAGTTTGTAATTGTTTTTGAGTTTGACGACATTGACAATATGTTGCTCCAAGGAATGGTCGCGCCATCCACTTGAGAACATGCGTGTGTGTTCTTCAATGCGCATTGATTTTGAACATCGCTCCATGAATCAGCATCGATAACGCTTCCGTCCACAAGCCAAAATCTCCATCCACTTGGCTTTTTAATTTT
>RFYV01000164.1 GCA_009921265.1 Betaproteobacteria bacterium
AGAACACCCGTCGGCAAGGTGGTGGTTGTGACGGAAACCGGGGGATTAACGACGAGAGTCAAAGCCCGATTCGCAATATTGCCCTGCGAGTCAGTGACGCGGACTGTGAACGGAAAGCTGCCTGCTGTCGAAGGGGTCCCGCTTAGAACGCCGCCCGAGCTGAGCGTCAGATTCCCCGGCCCGACTTCGCTGCTGAGCACAAAGACATTTCCAACGCCAGCGAATAAAACAGTACGCTACCCTGAAATAGGGCATAGAATGATTTGCTCCTTACAGCTTTGTTTGAGCGACCCTCCAGACTAAATACAGAGATCGTCATGCCTAGAAAATCTCCGTTGCTTTTAATATCAACCTCTCCAATTTCTCGATTAATGTCGCTGACGCGTAAGGCGTCATGCAAGACGTCTTGACCGCCAGCGATTTAGAAATTAGCCCTGTACTTGTGGTCATGGTCGGTGCACGTGCGTGTGCCTTTGCGCTACGCGCCTTTGATGTCGTGCTGAACACCGGAGTCTTGTTCGCGCTCAATTTTGCGACTCCATGCTTGTGCTTCTCTTTTGGTTTTAAAGACTTTGGAGGCAGCGGGCTGACCGGTGCGGCGAATAAATGCTCGGTAGTGGGTGTCGGAGGAGCCCGGTTTTTTGTATGGTGTGATGGATGCCATTGCGCCCTTTTGGTGTGTAGTTCGTGTGTAATTTCACGACTTTTACTACACATAGATTACACATTTAAAGGGGTAGTGTCAATATCCATGCGGGTTTCCGGAGGGTATCGTTGCCCCTTCCTGGGCACCAACACGAAATCATAGTTTGTTTTGATTAGATAGGCATACCAATTAAATCGTGACCTTGTGTCGCAACAATTTTTGCCTTGGTGAATTCACCCGTCTTGAATGTTTTACTGATTTTTTCGGGCGGCAACAAATGCACCACACCGTCAATTTCTGGCGCATCCGCATAAGTGCGCCCCACGCCACCTTTTTTACCTATACCCGCTGATTGATCCACCAACACTTGCATCGTAGAGCCAACACGATACGTTAATTGTTGGATAGAAACATGCTCTGCCACTTGCATAAAGCGCGCACGTCTTTCTTCTCGCACCTCTTGGGGCAACATACCGGGTAGTTCATTGGCAGTTGCGCCTTGAACAGGACTATATGCAAAACAACCCGCGCGATCAATTTTTGCTTCTTTTAAAAACTCAAGTAAGTGA
Organism: Betaproteobacteria bacterium; assembly: GCA_009921265.1. Lineage (GTDB taxonomy): Bacteria > Pseudomonadota > Gammaproteobacteria > Burkholderiales > Burkholderiaceae_C > Limnohabitans. The sequence continues at coordinate 1,216 of RFYV01000164.1, forward strand.
CTGAACTCTTCTTCTGTTTCACCAGGAAAGCCTGAAATAAAAGTACTGCGAATCACCAACTCGGGACATAACTTACGCCATTGAAGAATACGTTCGATATTTTTTTCGCCACTCGCGGGTCGCTTCATTCTTTTGAGTACATCGGGATGACTGTGTTGAAACGGAACATCCAAATAAGGAAGAACGCGACCTGTTGCCATCAAAGGAATCAAATCATCCACCGAAGGGTATGGGTACACATAATGCAATCGAACCCATGCACCATAACTTTGTGCAATATCAGCCAATGCTTGAACCAACTCGAGGGTGCGTGTGCGAATGGGTTTGCCATCCCAAAACCCTGTGATGTATTTGACGTCGACACCATAAGCAGACGTGTCTTGACTGATGACCAATAATTCTTTGACGCCACTTTCAAATAACGCGTGCGCTTCTTTGAGCACATCACCGATGGGGCGAGAAACCAAATCACCACGCATCGAAGGAATGATGCAAAACGTGCAACGGTGATTGCATCCTTCACTGATTTTGAGATAAGCGTAATGCTTGGGCGTGAGTTTGATTCCTGCAGGCGAAATCACTTGAGGCACCAAATCTACAAAAGGATCGTGTGGCTTGGGCAAATGAGTGTGCACTGCATCCATGACCTCTTGCGTCGCATGCGGGCCTGTCACAGCCAACACGCTGGGGTGCAATGCGCGAACCATATTGGCGCCTTCTCCATTGGTGCGTGCGCCTAAACATCCCGTCACGATTACTTTACCGTTTTCTGCCAAGGCTTCACCGATGGTATCCAAACTTTCTTTGACAGCGTCGTCAATAAAGCCGCAAGTGTTGACAATGACCAAATCGGCACCTGCAAATGTTTTGGAGGTTTGATAACCCTCTGCGCTCAATTGCGTGAGTATCAATTCAGAATCGGTGAGTGCTTTGGGACAGCCCAAACTCACAAATCCGACATGCGGCAAACGAGGCGATTGTGTTTGTGATTCCATGACGTTTTAACTTTTAAGTCCCATGGATTTGAATATTTGCTCAGATTGAAGTCTCATTTGCTCTTGCATTTGTAACATTATTTTTTGTGATTGCTCCACATAATCGCCCATCAAATGATTGACGACAGGCGTTTGTGTTGTCAGTTGATTTTGCATATCGACAAAACTTTGGATATTTTTTTCTAAAAATTGCCCCAAATAACCTTGCGAGGCTTTGCCATAAAACCGAATCATGTTGGCCAGCACATCTTGCGAGAACAAGGGGACACCGCCAGACTCCTCTTCCAAAATAATTTGTAACAAGAGACTGCGCGTTAAATCATCTTGAGTTTTTGCGTCAAGCACAACAAAAGGCTTTGCATCAATGACCAATTGCTTCACATCCGATAAAGTGATGTATGTGGATGTCTGTGTGTCATAGAGCCTGCGGTTGGGGTATTTTTTGATTACCCGTTGTTGGTCGCTTGTCATAGGAGATATATTTACTTTC
>RFYV01000165.1 GCA_009921265.1 Betaproteobacteria bacterium
TGAGAGAAGCTTTGTTTTTTATCATTCGAAAGGATTAAGCTATGGCCAAAAGGCGTTCGATTGCCCATAGCAATGTATAACCATCTGGTTCAGAACGCGCCACGAATTCAGCAGCTATAGATCCACCAGCACCCACTTTGTTTTCAACGATGATCGATTGCAAGATTTGATCCGAAAGAGGTTTTGCAATAATGCGCGCAATCAAATCTGTAGGTCCACCTGAAGCAAGACCGACCACAAGTTTTAAGGTCGTTCTGAGTATCCTTGGGAAAATGAACTCAGTTTCAAGCCGCTGCAAAAAATAAAAATAAATAAGTTACACCCATTTAAAAATGTCATGCCATTTCTACTGCAGTTATGTTTACAACCCAGTCTCAATGTGTTTCACCCGATCAGGCCAAAGTTTTTCAACCCAGCCACTGGCGCATAGCTTTTTTCTAAAATCGGCTTTTTGTTCGTTAGTCAAATTGTGCATTGGCTGACGAACTGGGCCAGCAGACATACCAATCAAGTCCATCCAATACTTGATGTATGGCAGAGGATGTAGCGCCCCCTTTTTATCCCATAGAACTTGATAAATTTGAGTCCATACATCTCTCAAGGGTTGCAACTCCTGAAATTTCTTGGAAGCTTCGTCTATTTTTCCTTGTCTGGCCAAATCAAAATAATCTTGAATCGGTTGACACGTTGGACTTTGCATCAGAAAAACAGCAGTGGTACCGAGTAAAAGTTGCTGGTCAAAATCGACCGCGGATTTGATCAAATGCTCTTCAAGCGGGTCATTCACAACGATATCGTTCCCACACAGATCAATACACTGTGCCGTATGCGCTCTATCATTAACAGCATCTTTAAGTGCACACACGTTGGCGATGCGCGAAAGTCTCTCAATGGTTTGAGGACTCATATTGATCCCAGAGTGGTAGGTGTTGTATAAAAAAATGGGAATGTTGACTTTAGACGCAACATACTCGTAGTAATCACAAATCATTTCTTGGGTTTTCGCCCATTCGTAAGGTGGCCAGATCATGACTGCATCGGCACCAATGTCTTTAGCGTAATTCGTCAACTCTATGGTTTCTTCCACACTGTGGTCGGTTGTGTGCAAATAGGCAGGCACTCTTTTGTTCACAGCCTCTACAGAGACCGCCATGGCGCGCATTCGATCCTTTCGACTAACTACCCAAGGCTCAGAAAAACCAAAACCAATTCCTGCACTCTTCACAGCTATCATGTATTCAACATTGTTTTTAATTCCGCTTTCATCTAAATCATAGTTAGATTTGAAAGGGTACATGGGGCTGGTCCATAGTCCCTTCATATGCTCTTTAGCCCAGTCTTTGGCATGTGATTGATGACTCATAACGCAACTCCTAAAAAAGATCGCTTAGAAATGATAGCAAAAGCAAGCCAAATTGGTCCTATGGTTTGTACGCAACTTGTCGAAAATCTGTATCCATGTTCAAATTAGAAAGCGTTCATTAGCGCGAAGCATAAGCAATTTTTTATATCTGGAGAATAGACATGTTCAAATCTAAATTAAAACTTTATTTGTTACTACTATCGTGTACAGCATTTCTAATTCTCCCCTTTTCCTCAATAGCTCAAACATATCCCAATAAGCCCATTAGATTGGTCATCACCTTTCCACCAGGAGGGATTGCTGACACACTGGCAAGGGTTGTTGGACAAGGTATGTCTAAACAACTTGGACAAGCAGTTGTGATCGATAACAAACCTGGTGCAGGCGGCAATATTGCGGCCTCTACCGTTGCTAAATCAGCACCTGACGGCTATACGCTTTTGCTTGGTTTAATCAGCACGCATGCCATCAACGCTTCTTTGTACAAAGAACTGCCATACGACCCCATCAAAGACTTTCAGCCCATAGGGCGTATTGCACAAACACCTTTGATCCTAGTGGTACATCCAAGCCTTGCTGCAAAAAACATAGCAGAGTTCATCAGTCTAGCTAAAGCCAACCCAGGAAAAATCAATTATGGATCCTCTGGAATTGGCAGCGCCTCACATCTAGCGATGGCAGCATTTGCTTCTCAAGCGGGCATTGATGTTGTGCATGTACCGTACAAGGGGACTGGCGCATTGCAGACAGACCTTTTAGATGGCCGAATTCAAGCTTATTTTGATGCGCAAGTTTCTGGTCAAGCAAACATCACAGCTGGAAAAACTAAATTACTGGGCGTGGCAAGCAGCAAACGACTTCCAGCATTTCCTCAAACTGCGGCAATCACCGAGACCTTGAGCGGTTATGAATTCAGTACTTGGTATGGACTTTTTGCACCAGCGGGTTTAGCACCTGAAAGACTCAATCAATTGAGTCTTACCCTAGTAAATACGCTGAACGACCAGGAAACATTAGCCTTTTTTTCCAAACAAGGCTTGGAAGCAACGCCATCGAGCCCCAAGGAATTTGCTGAATTCATCAGAAATGAGTTACAACGAATGGGGAAAATTGTGCGCGATGTAGGCGCTACTTCTGAATAATTCAAATACGACTCGCACGGATCAAATCATTTAAGGACGATCGCTGATGCCAATCAATCCAAAAGCCGATAAGCGCTTATTCATG
>RFYV01000166.1 GCA_009921265.1 Betaproteobacteria bacterium
CCCACCACATCCACAACCGCTAACGCGCCGCCCTTGTAAGGGATGGGAGTGATATCGAGACCGGCAGCCGCTTTGATCATTTCAAGCGCAAGGTGTTGTGCTCCGCCGTAACTGGGCAGCGCGGCCGAAAAATCTTTGGGATTCTGGCGCACAACGCTGACCAACTCGCGAAGATTGTTCGCCGCCACTGAAGGGTGCACCACAAGCACATGTGAACCACGTCCCAGTAAGGAACCGGGTTTGTTGTCCACAACCACTGGCTGGCCAAGGGCTTCGCCGAGCGGCTGCGCCACCAAACGGGCAACCACATCGTTCACGCCGCCGGCCGCACTTGCCACGACCAACCGTATCGGCCGATTTGGCCAATTCTGAGCGGCCGCGAAATGACAAGTAACAGCCAAGAAAATTGCCAAGATAGCTCTGGTTCTACCTAAAAATCCACGTTTAACGGTCATCGCAGTCTCCTTTTTTGTACCCAATCTCGGTTGCTTAGATCAACTGAACGTTTGTTGAAAAAGAAAAAATATTTTAGGAAGGCCCAGTCCTATTGATAACAGGAATAATGTGATATCAGATATTCCATAAATAGGTAACGGTATGAGCCACGGACATCCATAACCTCAAAATCTTTCTGAACATCGCCGCCACCTAATTTGGGTCGGGGTGTTCAGCGCATCCCTAGAAGCCCATCCACCATCTAACCTTGATTTCTATTTATCGGCTTACCGGCCCAAAACCTCATCAAGAATAGTAGGTCTGGTACCAAACTTTTTGACATACTCTTCCTGGCTTGGAATCAGCCTTACCTTGATCTTGTTTTCATGGTTCATCAAAGTATTGGTCAGCTTATGATCAATGAACGGATTTTTGAATCTTTCAATCACCTGCACTGCAAATCCCTTGGGGTCGTCGCAACGGCCTTCAATAATAGGCACGATCTCGTTGAATAGCAGTTTCTCAAGCCAAGGCCCCAACTCTTTATCATTCACCGAATCACGCACAGTTGTATAACCCTTGGCAATTGCTTTGTGCACTATCCCAGAATGCCCGCCATTGAGAATGCGCACCTTTCTCAAAAAGAATGGAAGCACATCGTTGGTCCAAATCACTGCGGGATGCTCAATCCAACGCTTCACGCCTGGAACTTCTTGAATCGCAAAAAGTGCATAGGGTTCGCAAACCGTAAGCATCGGATCTTGCGCAAGTAATGGGTGCTGGTCTGGTGTGCCTGTGACTATGCGATCAACGAGGGTGTTGTGCCAACAGCAGGATTTTTCAATCCAAGCGATGAAAGCAGCATCAAGTTTCCATTCGTAGGCAATTTTTACAAGAATGCTTCGAAGGAGTTCTGCGTTGTTTTCGCGCAGTTCGCAAGGAATGATCATCAGGCCGGGTTGCCCTGCCTTGAATCGTTCTCTTAATACTGTGAGTAGCTTTGCAGGAAAAGATTTAGGAGGCGCGCAATTTGCAGTATCGGCCGCGTTCAGCTCATAGCCAGATTCTGTGGTGTTCGACAGAATAGTTTTCAAATGTGGACTACGGGCGAGTTCAAGAACTTGGTTCCATTGGGTATTTGCAGCAAGGGCGCGGGACACACTTTCGCAAATTTCAACCCGATCAACCACTTGGCCATTTTCCAATCCGCGTAACACCACATGGTATTTGCAACCAAGTTTGGCTAGTTCATTGGCGCGATCATCCCCGGTGGATTGAACGATGACGATTTTGCCTATGTTCTGGCCTTGCTGATTAGCATGGTGTACAAAAAGGTCTGCGAAGGCCCTTAGGAATTTGCCTGAGCCGAACTGCAATACGGTTTCATTCATTGCGTTTTTTCCTTGCTTGCATGGCTTTGAGATCACAGCGGCTACAGGGGGCATTTCTCCAATTCATTCGACATATTTCATAGCGCAGTTTGATGCCGCCCTACCCTTTGGTGAGTGAAGACCATCCCAGGCTCAACAATAAAGAATTGCCCAAGTGGTGTCACGCCATACCAATTTGCGGCAAGGGGGCCACCGCATCATCAGGTCGACTGGCAATCATGTCGGTCAGCTCCTGTTGCACGGCTGCCATCGCCGGGTCACCAAAACGGTTGTCCATTTCGTAAGGATCTTCCAACAAGTCATACATTTCGCCAGCACCGCTGATCAGGTCCAGGGTCAGTTTTTGACCTTGGGTCCTGACGGTGCGCAACTGCAACTCCACGCCAGACCGCGAGGGCCGAAGATCCCACTCCGATAGGGCAAAGTCGCGGCTTGCGGTCTCGGTCTCGATCAAGGGTCGCAGACTGACGCTGTGAACGTCTGCCTGCATCGATGTCTTCGCGTAGTCACAAAAAGTTTGGGCCAGGTCGAGCGTGGAGACAGGGTCCTTGACGACTTTGCCTGCGGGCACACCCGGGCCCTCAAACAAGAGCCCCACCCGCAACAGGCCCTCGTAGGCCATGGGGCCCTTAAGCAGCAAGCCGTGGTCCCCCAGCCAGTCACCGTGGTCCGTGGAGTAGACCAAGATCGTGTTCTTGTCCAGGCCTCTCTCGCGCAATGCGA
>RFYV01000167.1 GCA_009921265.1 Betaproteobacteria bacterium
TTTGCACCCACAAAAGTCCGAACTGTACGGGACGAAGTCACGGGCGAGAGTCGTAAGGTTGAGTCACCACGCAAGTTAAAACCTTGGTGGTGGTCCAGTGATGCGGGCAAGTTATGCATCACGGTTCGCTATGGTGCTCGCACACTCGAAGTTGTCGATGGCAAGAATGCCATCGAAACTGACAATATTGCTGGAGTTATAACTACTCTACAAATTCTAAAAACTGCAGTGGATGCTGGCGAGCTTGACTCAAGAATTGATGCTGTCATGGGGCAGGGCAAAGGCAGCGATAAAAATTCACAAGTGAGTGATAAGAGGCCTACTTTGAAGTTGCCCAGCAAAGCTGCATAGTAAATCGGCCTAGTCAAACTTTAAGTAATTTCAACCTTCAACCGACAGACGTGTTGGTTTTTATTTGATGATGATCAAATGGGTTTAATTGGTTTTATGGTTTTAGATGTGGCAAGCTTGGGCGCTTGAAGTTTTTGTAGTGCCTGTTGAGCTCTTTTTGTTTTTTGAGTAAGTCGTTCGCGCTTGAGTGCATCACTGGCTCGTTGACTGGTCGCTTTGAGTTGATCGACTCTTTGTTGATCAGGGGTCAGTGGTTTTTCAACTTCGCATATTTTCATATGTTTATTTATGAATAATATTTTCTTTGTTCTCCCGATTAACACTAAGATTTGCTTGGAAAAGGGGTGGGTATGGATGTATTCTTAGCAGCGATTGGGTACATTGAATAAAGTAAGTCAAATTTGGGTTCAACCACTTTTGAAGTAATTGGCATACCACAACCATTTTGCCTATTGATTGAATTCAGAAGGGTTGCCCATCAGCTAACAATTGGAAAGAGGTTGTTTGCTTATGCCATTGATTTTTATCTGCGATGACCGCGGTAACCATGGTAGCCACGGTAATAACCCACACCTAAACTTAGGCCAAATGGATATGGCGAGTAGCCATACGCGTAAGGATACGGATAGGCGTAAGGATAGGCGTAAGGATACGGCGTGACGATAACGGTTCGAACGACAGGCGCAGGTGCGGGCATTACCGTGCTAATGGTTGTTGTGGTGGTGGTGGTGATGGGTTCAGGTTGAACGACTTGAACGTATAAATATGGACCAGGGTCTTGCGGCATTTGAACCGTGTAGGTTTGACCTTGAAATTGATACGAGACGTTGTAGAGCGGTGGTTGGTTAGAGTTGGCCTGTATCACTGGCGTGGTTGAAATCACACGCACTTGTTCTTGGGCAAGAACGACTTGTGGCCATACAGATGCAACCCAAATGGCTACAGATGCCAATAAACATTTAATCATGATAGGGTCCTTATAGATATGCACAAGTTAAACCTATTTTGCCTATTTTATCCCGCAAAGACAATCTGAGTCCTTTTCTTAATTCTCCCGATTAACCTCCGTTTTAACTAAATAAATGTAGAGAAAGGAGATCAGAGATGAGATTTATGGAAATAGCTAACCCAGAGGATCAATTGGCACTATGGCGGTTGATATCAAACTGCGTTTGGTCTGAGCTGGGTAAGAGTCCAGCCGACCCTGTTAGTACTTCATCAAGCCAATCCATGCCCGTTGTCACGCCCACCATGCAACCCCCGCGAATAAAATCACAACCCAAATATAAGCCTAAGAAAAAAACCACCATCCACAAGGTACCCAAACCTAAACGTGCGCCCATGGCCCCAGCACCCAAGCCTCTACCCAAGCCCAAGCCACTCACCCCCACGTCATTGCAAACCAAGAAAGCTCAGACCCAGCAGCATCAACAACTTGCCCAGCACGTTTATCATGCATTCAACAAACCTAACTCATATCAAAAACTACAGCCCCAATCAAAAACGCCACAGCAATCTCCACCCAATATCGAGCCCAAGGATCAATCGATCAACCCCATGAATAATGATTTCAGCAACAGAGATAAAGATGAGTTGGTTTTTCATAGACGTCAAAACCCATTCAAGCCCATTAACAATCTGCGATAAAGCACGATTTCGGGTCAAAACCACGATTTTTTAACAAAAATAAGAGTGCGATTTTGAATCAGTATCGCGGTCACGACAGGCATAGCTAAAATGGTCAGATGGTTGAAAGCATCAGTGTGTGTAGGTTTATGAATTAATTTTTATGTGGAAATTAGAAATATGCAAAACGATGAAGGTCTATCAGGTCAGTCTATTCATAATATAGTGTACTGTAGCCGAGCTGTGCATGACATGGATAAAGAGGCACTCGAAAAAATAATCGCTACCGCCAAATACCATAACCCCAGATTTGGTATCACTGGGTTATTAGTCTTTGGTAGCGGTATTTTCTTCCAGTGGTTGGAAGGTCCCAAGGACAACGTGAGCAGTTTATTTAAGATTATTTGTGCAGATCCGCGTCACTCTAATGTTGTTCTACTAACTAAAGAAGATGAGTTTCGTGAAAGGCTTTTTCCCAATTGGGACATGGAGCTA
>RFYV01000168.1 GCA_009921265.1 Betaproteobacteria bacterium
CTTAATCCTTTCGAATGATAAAAAACAAAGCTTCTCTCACTCAAATTGGATCAGTTTTTAAACGAAGTTCATGTCTGATTCATAAATCTGACATGATTGATTGATCACATCGGGTATCTTAGCTCACACTGTTATTTATTCTGCTTTGATGCCAGCAGTTTGCACAATGTTTGATGTTCTCGTTAATTCGCTTTTTATAAAACTAGCAAACCGCTCTGGTGTTGCCAAGTTAGCGCCACGTGGGTGAATATCCATGGAGAGCAATTTATCCAATACATCTTTCATCTGCAACACTTTACCCATTTCATCGTTGAGGCGACGCACGATGGGTTCGGGCGTTCCCGCTGCAGCCATCAATCCATACCAAAGAAATGTTTCGCAACCGGTGACGCCTGCTTCAGCCAAAGTGGGCACATCTGGAAATTGCGACACCCGATTGGCGGAGGCCACAGCCAACAAACGCAAACGACCCGATGCAATAAAGGGTTGTGCTGTACCAAGTGGGGAGAACATGAGTTGAACCTGACCGCCAACCAAATCTGCTTGTGCCAGCGCAGTTCCTTTGTATGGTATGAATGCAATATTGATACCGGCTTGCTGATTGAAAACCACGCCTGCCAGATGATCGACCCCACCATGCCCAGACGTACCGAAATTCAATTGCCCCGGTTTTGCTTTTGCAAGCGTTAACAATTCTTGTATTGAATTGACGCCAAGGGATGGATGTGCAACGATTCCCAAATTCGTCAAACCAATCAGGCTGACCGGCGCGATGTCTTTGGAAACATCAAACGGTAATTTTTTATAAAAGTTTGGATTGATCACAAAACCATTGCTGTTGAGTATCAAGGTGTATCCGTCAGCAGCGGATTTAGCAACGATATCGTTGGCCAAAATGGTATTGCCACCGGGTTTGTTATCCACGATCACTTTTTGACCCAATAGGGTTGAGAGTTTATCTGCGATCAAACGACAAACGGTGTCATTGCCGCCTCCTGGCGGATAGGGAGAAATGAGACGTACTGTTTTTTGGGCGTATTCCTGAGCCCATGTTTGAGGTAAAGCAACCAAGCCTGACATCAGTGCTAGTAAATTACGGCGGTGAAAAGTCATTGGAACTCCTAGTTTGCTTTGCTTGCTAGGGTAGCTTTAAACCGGATGGTGTCATGTCGCGCATTTGATATGAATTGACTTGTCCCCAGCTATCGCTACAAATAGAATATGTAATAAGATAGTATTTAGGGCGAGTGACATCATCAAAACCTCACCTGTATTCTTCATCGTTTGCAACATAGAGAGAGTTTTTCTTGATAGCCAATTCTTGTTTAGCTCAGCTGTGTGCGTTGTCTGAAATCCCGGCAGACAACTTAAGCACAGTGCAAATGTTGGGAGATGACCCCATTGTGAAAACCCCTTATAGGGTCAGTGCAACTGGGGCAGCTTCTATCGCCGCAACGGGGCTTGCTGCAAGCCGTTTGTGGCAATTGAAAACGGGTCGCACACAAACGGTTCAAGTAGATGCTCACCATGCCACTGCTGCATTGAGAAGTGCCATGTATCTGCGTTTGAATCACGAAGAGCCAGAACTACCACACGATCCAGTTTCAGGTTTTTACCGTTTGCAAGACCAACGATGGATGTACCTTCATTGCAATGTGCCAACCTTGCTTGCGCGCAATATCTCTGTATTGGGTGCCGAGCACAGTCGTGAAGACATCGCGTCTCGCGTATCCAAATGGGACGGCGTTGCGCTTGAAGAGGCCATCATGAATGGTGGGGGTTGCGCTGCTTTGGTTAGACACGAAGTTGAATGGTTGCAAACGGAGCAAGCGATGGCAGTTGAATCAATGCCATGGTTTGAAATCATTCAGATCGGTGAGTCTGATACAGAACCATTGCCAGCAGGAGATCGACCATTATCAGGTATTCGTGTGTTGGACTCGACACGCGTTCTTGCTGGACCAACGGCTGCGCGAACCCTGGCTGAACATGGTGCCGATGTATTGAAAATATCGCGCCCTGATTTACCCAACTCTGGCATTTTTGACTTTGATACTGGGCTGGGCAAGAGGTCTGCTTTTCTCGATTTGCGTGACGCCAAACAATTGGCACAACTGCATGAACTGATTCGTCAAGGCGATGTTTTTTCCCAATCCAATAGACCTCAAGCATTGGCAAATTTTGGATTGACACCACAAGAGTTGGCGAAACTTCGGCCAGGCATTGTGTATGTGACTCTTAGTGCATGGGGCCACGAGGGACCATGGCGTCACAGACGCGGATTTGATTCAATCGTTCAAGCGGCAAGCGGCATGACATGGCGAGATACCAGTCGAGATCCAAGTTTCATGCCGGTCTCAGCACAAGATTACATCGCTGGCTATTTAATGTCTTTTGGTGCCATGGTTGCATTGCATCGACGCGCAACGCAAGGGG
>RFYV01000169.1 GCA_009921265.1 Betaproteobacteria bacterium
TTCAATGCCACCAACGCCCCAGCCTAAAACACCTAATGCATTGATCATGGGTGTGTGTGAGTCGCCTCCTATGATGAACTCAGGAAACATCCATTCGTGATTATTGTGTGTTGAAGACGCCACAACAGTTGCAATGCGTTCTAAATTAACTTGATGGATGATGCCGCTTCCTGGGGGAAATACATTTAATCCACTGAATGCTTGTTGCGCCCAACCTAAAAAAGCATAGCGCTCAGCATTTCGATCAAACTCGTGGCGCATATTCATTTTCATAGCGTCTGGAGTTCCCCAAGCATCGACTTGAAGGGAATGATCTACCACCAAATCAACAGGAATGCATGTGTCAACGCTGGATGGATTACCACCCTCACGCGCAACAGCATTGCGAAGAGCAGCGAGATCTTGTAATACGGGTATGCCACTGGAGTCTGGCAAGATCACACGCGTAACAAATAGCGATAAATCTGATCCGACATGATCTTGCCATTGAAGCGTTTGAAGAATTTCTTGGTGTGTGATGGGTTTGCCAAATAGCTGCGAGCGCAATTGGTTTTCTAAAATAATACGCATTACATAGGGCATTGACTGCATATCAATACCATTGCTTTGTGTGCAGGCTTTTAAATCAACGCCACGTCTCATACGCCCGTTGTATTGCATTGAAAAAAATGACCAAAATGGAGATGAATTCAAAATTAATTATTCAAAACTGTTGACAGTTTACATTGTGACTTCTTTTTATTTGTTTGCCAATGACCAGAGTTTTAGCAGGGTGATTGCTAATTATGTGTTCGGGTAAACCCGTTATTGAGCTGTTAATTAAGATAAATGTGTTGACACTTTAGGGTAACAAAGCTAAATTGATTTGCATCGATTAGAGGTAACAACAATGTCTGTGAATGCGCAAAAATTTCGGGAGCTACTCAACAGTGGTGAATTCATCGTGGCTCCTGGTATTTATGACGGCTACAGTGTTCGACTGGTTGAGGCAGCTGGTTTTAAAACTGCAGCAACGAGTGGGGCGGCATTATCAAATTCACTTTTGGGCGTTCCTGACGCTGGTGTGATGGGCCTATCAGAAAACGTCAATCATTGCAGAAACATTGCTCGATCAGTGAAAATTCCAGTCACTGCTGATGCGGATACCGGTTATGGCAACCCCATGAATGTCCACTATACCGTGCAAGTATTTGAAGAGGCTGGTTTGGCTGGTATCAACATAGAAGATCAAGTCTCGCCTAAGCGTTGTGGACATATGCCTGGAAAGGAAGTGATTGCGTTAGAAGAGATGGTAAAAAAAATAGAAGCCGCTTGTTTGGCAAGGCGCGATGATGCGTTTGCCATCATTGCTCGCACCGATGCAATTGCAACTGAAGGCATTGAAGGTGCGTGTCGAAGAGCACTTGCCTACGCCAAGGCGGGTGCAGATATGATTTTCCCAGATGCCGTTAGATCCGAGGCCGATATTTCAGCCATCGTTGATGCTTGCGGCTATGAAGAAATGCACGCATTAGAAGCGAAACTCATGCGTTTTGAAAGTTGATCGGATGTGATGTTATGAAGCGTTTGGTTAATCGAGTTGCAATCATCACTGGTGCTTCAGGAGGGCTGGGTCGTGCCACGGCTATCCGGTTTGCGCAAGAAGGGGCACTGTTGTGTTTGTCCGATATTGTTTCGACTAATGAAATTTTGTCTTTGGTTCGTGCCGAAGGCGCCTCTGCCATTGGCGTTTCAACCGATGTGACAGATTCACAATCGATTCAACAAATGGTTGATGCGACGATCAATGCATTTGGAAAGATAGAAATATTGGTCAACATAGCGGGCATCAGCTCGCATGGTGCGTCCGATGATGTCGATGAGGCCCTTTGGGAAAAAGTGATTCGAACCAACTTAACCAGTGTATTTTTGAATTGCAAGGCAGTGTTGCCGCAAATGCGTGCCAATGGCTACGGACGTATCATCAACATGAGCTCTATCTTGGCTAAAAACGGTGGCAATCCAAGACCATGGATTGATGCAACGGAACAAAAGAAAGCGGGTAATCTGGCTTATGGTGCATCAAAAGCAGGAGTGCTTGGCCTTACATTTTTTCTTGCCAAAGAAAATGCAAGTCACGGCATTACTGTCAATGCTATTGCACCAGGCCCTATTGCCACTCACATGACACGCAATTTTCCTCAACCACTCAAAGATCAAATCCCAGTGGGTCGTATGGGAAATGCTGACGAAGTGGCCGATGCAGTGGCATTTCTTGCGGGTGATACGGCAGGTTTTATAACTGGTGAAGTGTTGGATATCAACGGCGGT
>RFYV01000170.1 GCA_009921265.1 Betaproteobacteria bacterium
GGTATTTGCTCCACTTGGAATCAGTGTAAATGAATTACCACTACAAATCGCTCCTGAGTTTATTGTAATGCTTGGCGTTCCATTAACAGTCACTGTGCTTACTGCTGTGTTAGATCCAACACAACCTAATGAACTGGTTCCTGTTACAGAATAAGAGGTATTTATTAATGGACTAACCACACTTGTTCCTGATGAATACGTATATGTATTTGCTCCACTTGGAGTAATTGAAAATGAATTACCCGAACAAATTGAACCACTGTTTACTGAAATATTTGGTATTCCATTAATCGAAACTGTGCTTATAGCAGTATTGGTGCAACCTAATGCGCTTGTTCCTGTCACTGTGTAGCTTGTTATCGTTGTTGGACTAACCACATTTGATCCTGAAGAGTAAGTATAGGTATTAGCTCCACTTGGAATCATTGTGAATGAATTACCACTACAAATCGCTCCTGAATTTATTGTAATACTTGGCGTTCCATTAACCGAAACTGAACTTACAGCAGTATTGGTGCAGCCTAATGCACTTGTTCCTGACACCGTATAGCTTGAGATCGTTGTTGGACTAACCACATTTGATCCTGATGAATAGGTATAGGTATTTGCTCCACTTGGAATCAGTGTAAATGAATTACCACTACAAATCGCTCCTGAGTTTATCAGTCACTGTGCTCACAGCAGTATTTGTACAACCTAATGCGCTTGTTCCTGTCACCGTGTAGCTTGTTATCGTTGTTGGACTAACCACACTTGATCCTGATGAATACGTATAGGTATTTGCTCCACTTGGTGTAATTATAAATGAATTACCCGAACAAATTGAACCACTGTTTACTGAAATATTTGGTATTGCATTAACCGAAACTGTGCTCACAGCAGTATTGGTGCAGCCTAATGCACTTGTTCCTGTCACCGTGTAGTTTGTGGTCGTTGATGGACTAACCACATTTGATCCTGATGAATAGGTATATGTACTTGCTCCACTTGATGTAATTGTAAATGAATTACCCGAACAAATTAAACCACTGTTTACTGAAATAATTGGAATTCCATTAACAGAAACATTGCTTACAGCAGTATTAGATCCGACACAACCTAATGAACTGGTTCCTGTTACAGAATAAGAGGTATTTGTTAATGGACTAACGACATTTGATCCTGATGAATACGAATAAGTATTTGCTCCATTTGGAATCAGTGTGAATGAATTACCCGAACATATTGAACCACTGTTTACTGAAATAATTGGTATTCCATCAACAGAAACAGTGCTTACAGCAGTATTGGTGCAACCTAATGTGCTCGCTCCTGTCACCGTGTAACTTGTTATCGTTGTTGGACTAACTACATTAGATCCTGAAGAATAGGTATATGTAGTTGCTCCACTTGGTGTAATTGTAAATGAATTACCCGAACAAATTGAACCACTGTTTACTGAAATATTTGGAATTGAATTAACCGAAACTGTGCTCACAGCAGTATTGGTACAACCTAATGCGCTTGTTCCTGTCACCGTGTAGCTTGTTATCGTTGTTGGACTGACCACATTTGATCCTGATGAATAGTTATAAGAACTTGCTCCACTTGGTGTAATTGTAAATGAATTACCACTACAAATCGCTCCTGAGTTCAAGCTAATGCTTGGTGTTGAATTAACAGTCACTGTGCTTACTGCTGTATTAGATCCAACACAACCTAAGGCACTGGTTCCGATTACAGAATAAGAGGTGTTTGTTAATGGAGTAACGACATTAGATCCTGATGAATACGTATATGTATTTGCTCCACTCGCTGTTAATGTTGCAGACTGGCCAGAACAAACTGTGCTATTGTTGACTGAAATGGTAGGATTTGGATTTACATTAACCAAACTCGTTTCATTAGCCACACAACCAGAAAGGTTATAATCAACGGAATAGGTTGTACTAACAGTAGGAGAAACAGAAATAGATTGAGTCGTTTGTCCTCCTGGACTCCATAAATAAGTACCTCCAAGGCTGGATGGAGTGGCTGTTAAAATAGTTGAATTACCTGAGCAAATAGTTGGTGTATTTATGGTAATAGAGGTTGATGATGATGAAGTAATTGATACTGTTTGTGAAAGCAGGCAACCATTTGAACTACTAACGCTTACTGAATAAAGGCCTGCCGCCAAACCTGTTGCGACCGTTCCATTTCCTCCTGATGGAGACCATGTATAAGTATAGGGAGAAATAGCTCCTGTGGCAATTACAGTGGCTGAGCCTGTTGCTGAGCAGCTAGCATTTGTTGATGAAATACTAACATTAAAAGGAGAAATAGCAGAG
>RFYV01000018.1 GCA_009921265.1 Betaproteobacteria bacterium
TGGCTAAATTTCAAGACGTGCGTGTGCGTGAAGCCATTGGGCTTGCCATGGATTACGAATGGATGAATCGACAATTGTTTTACAACGCTTACACGCGCGTTCGCGGCTATTTTGTGGGTAGTGATTTTGAAGCCAAAGATTTGCTATCGGATCAAGAGCTTCAACTACTCGCACCCTTTAAAAATCAATTAACACCAGATGTTTTTAATCAATCGGTTCCTTTGCCACCTGTCACGAGCTTGGATCCCAACTCAGGCCACACACTCAGAGATCATTTGCGACGCGCGCGTGATCTTCTTACGCAAGCGGGTTGGACTTATCGAGATAGCGCATTGCGCAACGCCAAAGGTGACGCATTCACTTTGGAATTTTTAGACAACTCAGGATCGATGGGGCGCGTAGTGACACCTTACGCCAAAAATTTAGAAAAATTAGGATTCAAAGTCAATTACAAAGTGGTGGACTTTGCAATTTTGCAAAAACGATTAGACGTGTTTGATTTTGAAATCATCAGCAACCGCATGGTCGGTAGCGAAGCACCAGGCACAGAGCTCTTAGAGCGCTATGGTTCAAAATCTGCAGACACTGAAGGAACGAGTAATCTAATCGGTGTCAAAGATCCTGTGATCGATTCACTTTTGGATCGCGTTGTTGCGGCACAAACACGAGCGCAATTGGTCCCCGCATTGCGCGCACTCGATCGTGTTCTCAGACACCAACACTACACCGTGCCGCATTGGTATGGCAGCGTGCACCGCGTCGCATGGCGCGCAGGACGTTTTGAGAAACCCACCGTCACGCCGCGCTACTATCAACCCGAGAGTTGGATCTCTTCAACATGGTGGGCCACGCCCGCCAATTTGCAAGGAGTGCGTTGATATGTTGAGTTACATCATCAAACGATTGCTCTTGATGATTCCCACCTTGTTTGGTGTTTTGTTGGTCACGTTTGCTGTGATTCAATTTGTTCCAGGTGGTCCTGTTGAGCAAATAGTGTCTCAATTGCAAGGACGTGACAGCGGAGGCGAGGGTGCTGCGGCCTCTGGTGCAGGTTATCGCGGCAGACAAGGCGTTGACGCCAAACGCATCGAAGAAATTAAACAATTGTACGGTTTTGACAAACCCGCACACGAGCGATTCATTCAAATGGTGCATCAATTTGCCACCTTTGATTTAGGCAAAAGTTTTTTCTATCCCAAAAGCGTTTGGGAATTGGTCAAAGACAAATTACCTGTATCCATCAGCTTAGGGATCTGGACATTTTTTTTAAGTTACCTGGTTTCTATTCCACTGGGTATTGCCAAAGCGGTGCGCGCAGGTTCACGTTTTGATACATGGACATCTTTGCTCATCTTGTTTGGTTACGCGATACCTGGTTTTGTTTTAGGCGTTGCATTGTTGGTTATTTTTGGTGGACAACTGCAATGGTTTCCTTTGCGTGGCCTCACCTCTGGCAATTGGGAGCAACTAAGTTGGGCCGCTAAAGTTGTCGATTATTTGTGGCATATCGCGTTACCTGTGACTGCAAGCGTGCTGGGCGCATTTGCTATCACCACCATCCTCACCAAAAATGCATTTCTAGAAGAAATTGGCAAGCAATACGTACTCACTGCCAGAGCCAAAGGCCTGTCAGAAAAAACTGTTTTATGGAAGCACGTTTTTCGCAATGCACTCATTCCATTAGTCACTGGTTTTCCTTCTGCATTCATCGGCGCATTTTTTGCAGGATCGTTGCTAATTGAAACACTTTTTTCTTTGGATGGATTGGGTTTGCTCAGTTACGAGAGTGTGATGCGCCGTGACTACCCCGTGGTCTTGGGGACTTTGTATTTGTTCACACTGATTGGTTTGTTCACCAAGCTCATAAGCGATTTGTGTTACGTTTGGGTTGACCCGCGCGTCAAATTTGATTGATGCACATGGCCAACGTTTCTTTATCCCCCTCACGTCGCGCATGGAAGCGTTTTCGCGCCCACCGATTGGGCTTTGTAAGTCTGGTTTTATTTTTGATTTTGTTTGTAGCCAGTCTAGGATCCGAACTCATCTCCAATGACAAACCTTTGATTGCCAAATACAACGGACAAATTTATTGGCCCATCATTAAAAATTTTCCTGAAACACATTTTGGAGGTGACTTTGAAACGCCCACCGATTATTTAGATCCATTCATTCGTGCGCAATTAGCGAAAGAAGGCAACTGGGCGGTTTATCCCATCAACCCCTATTACCACAGCACGCTCAATTATTTTGCCAAAGCGCCCAATCCATCGCCACCCACAATGGATAACTGGTTGGGCACCGACGATAGAGGACGCGATGTATTGGCGCGCATTCTGTATGGATTTCGAGTTTCTGTTTTGTTTGCATTGGCGCTCACCATCACGGGGACCTTGGTTGGTGTTGCAACAGGCGCCATTCAAGGATTCTTTGTTGGTAAAACCGATTTAGCGATGCAGCGATTCATTGAAATATGGAGCGCGATGCCCGAGTTGTATTTACTGATTATTTTTTCCGCGGTGTTCGATCCGAGCGTCACTTTGCTATTGGTGTTGTTGAGTTTGTTTGGATGGATGGGATTATCAGATTACGTGCGCGCCGAATTTTTGCGCAATCGACAACTCGATTACGTGCGTGCGGCTCGCGCATTGGGTTTATCCAATTGGGCTATTATTTGGCGTCATGTGTTGCCCAATAGTATGACGCCTGTGGTTACTTTTATGCCTTTCAGAATGAGTGCGGCTATTTTAGCTCTCACCAGTTTGGACTTTTTAGGATTGGGTGTGCCACCTGGCACGCCGAGTTTGGGCGAGTTGTTGGCGCAAGGTAAAAACAATATCGATGCGTGGTGGATTTCTTTATCCACATTTGCAGTTTTGGTTTTTACACTCTTGCTTCTTACCTTCATGGGCGACGCATTGCGCGACGCTTTAGATCCTCGCAAAGTGGATGTACAACCATGAACACACTGCTTCAAGTTCAACAACTGAGCGTTTCCTTTGGTCAGCGCGAAGTCGTGCATGCCATTGATTTTGATATTGGCAAAGGCGAAAAAGTAGCCTTGGTGGGTGAATCGGGTTCGGGCAAAACCATTTCTGCATTGAGTTTGCTCGGTCTTGCACGCGGTGCGCAGGTCAAGGGCCAATGTTTGTTTGATGGCCAAGATTTATTGCGCATGAATGAGCCGCATTTGCAAGGCATTCGTGGCAGTCAAATCGCCATGATTTTTCAAGAGCCGATGACAGCGCTCAATCCTTTGTTCACCATTGGTGAGCAAATTGCAGAACTGCTGCAATGGAAAGAGGGCGCATCGCGTGAATCTGCTTGGCAACGCGCCGTTGAATTACTCAATGACACGGGCATTCCTGAGCCTCGTCGACGTGCTCACAGTTATCCGCATCAACTCTCGGGCGGTCAACGTCAACGCGCAATGATTGCCATGGCGTTGGCCTGCAAACCTCAATTGCTTTTGGCCGATGAGCCCACCACCGCGTTGGATGTCAGTGTGCGCGGACAAATCTTAGATTTGCTAGATCACTTGCAACAAAGACACGGCATGTCGGTGTTACTCATCACGCACGACCTGAATATGGTGCGTCGTTTTGCGCATCGTGTGGTGGTGATGGATAAGGGGTATGTCGTTGAACATGGAAATGTTCAAGACGTGTTGGCAAGACCTCAACATCCCTACACGCAACAATTGGTCGATAGCATCGCTAAGCGTCATGTGCCCGATCGAAAATCTGATGCGCCTCTTTTGATCGATGCACAAAAAATACAAGTGACTTATCCAGTTCCAATTGCTGGATGGCGTGGTTGGTTTCGCAAAGGTCAATTCGTTGCTGTTCAATGTGCGACGTTTCAAATTAAAAAAGCGCACACCTTGGGTGTTATGGGCGAATCGGGCTCTGGCAAATCTACACTGGCATTGGCAGTCCTTGGGCTTCTACAGTTTGAAGGCCAATTGCAGATCAAAGAAAAATCTTGGATGCATCAAACGCAAACCGATTTACCATTGCGGCGTGCCGTTCAAGTGGTGTTTCAAGATCCTTTTTCTTCTCTTTCGCCGCGTATGACGGTGGAGCAATTGGTGGGCGAGGGTTTGCGTCTTCATTTTCCTGATCTCAGCTTGTCCCAGAGGCAAGACAGCGTTCTCCAAGCCCTGTCTGAGGTGGGTTTGGACGAAACCCAATTTCCTGGCTTGCTCGCTCGATACCCCCACGAGTTCTCGGGTGGACAGCGCCAGCGTTTGGCCATCGCTCGCGCCTTGGTGGTTTCACCCGAAATATTGGTTTTAGACGAGCCCACCAGCGCCTTGGATGTGACCATTCAGCGCCAAGTGATTGATTTACTTCAACAATTACAGTTTTCTAAAGGACTCAGCTACCTGCTCATTACCCACGATGTTGACGTGATTCGTGCCATGTCGCACGATGTTTGCGTCATGAAAGATGGACAAGTGGTGGAGTCGGGCGATGTTGATGCGGTTTTGGGCAACCCACAACAGGCTTACACCCGTTTGCTCGTATCGGCAAGTAGTCACAATTTAGCTTAATGGCTTGAAAATCAAGTATTTACGGGTTACAATAATCCTTTGACGACCAAACGGGCGGAATACCAACCGCCCGTTTTTTTTGGTCAATCGCATGTTTGGAAGATATTGACAAGGTCCGTGGCACAACAAGACATCATTGAACAAACCGTTACAGGTTTGGGATACCAACTCGTTGAGATCGAAAGATCTGCGGGTGGCTTGTTGCGAATCACCATTGATTGGCCATGGATACAAGGTCAACCCGAGCAATTTGTACAAGTCGAAGACTGCGAAAAAGTCACGCGGCAATTGCAATTTGCTCTAGAAGTGGATGCGGTGGAATACAGACGCCTTGAGGTTTCATCTCCTGGCATCGACAGGCCACTGCGCACACAACAAGATTTCAGACGTTTTGTCGGATCCATTATCGACATCACGCTCAAAGCTCCCATGGGGGCCGATGCCGGTGGTCTGGTATCCGCCAATCGCAAAAAGTTTCGAGGCACGCTAGAGCAAGCTGAACAAAGAGGAGGCTGGCAAATCACTTGGCGTGATGAGTCCGCAACCAAGCCGGGACAAAAAGTCAGCCTAAAAAGGAAGGCATCCCCTTTGCAAGTCTTGGGATTTGTGCAAGAAGAGTTGCGTGAAGCACGCCTTGCCCCCATTGTTGATTTCAAAGGCCGCAAGGTCATTTAAGAAAGAACAGGAGTACTCAACCATGAACCGTGAAATGCTCATGTTGGTCGATGCCATCGCTCGCGAAAAAAATGTCGAGCGTGATTTGGTTTTTGCGGCCGTCGAATCTGCGTTGGCACAAGCCACCAAAAAATTATTCGAAGGCGATGTGGATATTCGCGTAGCCCTTGATCGCGATAGCGGCGACTATGAAACATTTCGTCGCTGGTTGGTTGTGCCCGACGAGGCAGGTTTGCAAAATCCAGATGCAGAAGAAATGCTCATGGACGCCAAAGATCGTTTGGCAGATGTCGAAGAGGGCGAATACATTGAAGAAGGTATTCCTTCATTGCCTATCGGTCGCATCGGTGCGATGGCCGCCAAGCAAGTCATTCTCCAAAAAATTCGCGACGCAGAGCGCGAAATGCTACTCACTGACTTTTTAGCACGTGGCGAAAAAATATTTGTCGGAACTGTTAAGCGCATGGATAAAGGCGACATGATCGTTGAGAGCGGTCGTGTTGAAGGCCGTTTGCGTCGCTCCGAAATGATTCCCATCGCTCTGCGCCCGAGTTCATGATTGAATTATTCAAACAAGAAGTCCCCGAAATTGAGCAAGGCCTTTTGGAAATCAAATCTTGCGCACGCGATCCAGGTTCGCGCGCCAAAATTGCAGTCATCTCTCATGACAAACGTGTCGACCCCATTGGCACCTGCGTTGGTGTTCGTGGCACACGCGTCAATGCCGTCACTACCGAGTTGGCTGGTGAGCGTGTTGATATCGTTTTATGGAGCGAAGATCCTGCGCAATTTGTCATTGGTGCATTGGCTCCCGCTAACGTCACATCCATTGTGGTTGACGAAGAGCGTCATGCCATGGACGTTGTTGTTGATGAAGAAAATTTGGCCATTGCTATTGGTCGTGGTGGTCAAAACGTTCGTTTGGCCGCAGACCTCACGGGTTGGAAAATCAATATCATGGACGCTGATGAGTCGGCACTCAAACAAGCAACAGAAACCGAAAAATTACGCGAGTTGTTTATCGCAAAATTAGACGTCGATCAAGAAGTGGCAGATATTCTCATCGAAGAAGGTTTCACCAGTCTTGAAGAAGTGGCTTATGTTCCCATCAACGAGATGTTGGAAATTGAAAGCTTTGACGAAGACACCGTCACTGAATTGCGCTCACGCGCCAAAGATGCTTTGTTAACGATGGAAATCGTTCGCGAAGAGAGCGTCGAAGAAGTTTCGCAAGATTTGCGCGACCTTGAAGGCCTCACAACCGAGTTGATTGCAAAACTGGCTGAAAGTGGCGTGCATTCACGCGATGATTTGGCCGATTTAGCAATCGATGAATTGGTGGAAATCACCCAACAGACCAACGATGAGGCCAAAGCCTTGATCATCAAGGCTCGCGAACACTGGTTCGCAGGCCAAGAGTAATGGTCATGAAGAGGAACACCAAATATGACCAGCACCACAGTTGCAGAGTTTGCCAAGGAACTCAAAAAGTCCACTTATATCCTGCTTGAACAACTCAAGTCAGCAGGAGTTGCCAAGGCTTCTGATCAAGATGTACTGACGGATTCAGACAAGCAAAAACTTTTAACTTATCTTAAAGTAAGCCACGGCACCGATACGCCTGAGAGAAAAAAAATCACATTGGTCAAAAAATCAACCAGTGAAATTAAACAGGCCGATGCAACTGGGAAAGCCAGAACGATTCAAGTTGAGGTTCGCAAAAAACGCACATTTGTACAGCGTGATGAAAACAATGTTGAATTAGATTCCTCGCCTGATGCGCCTGTTGATGAGTCTCCCGCTGTAGCGGCCCCCTTAATGGATCAGGCTGAACTTGCGCGTCGCGAAGAAGATGCGCGTCGTCAAGCAGAACTGATCAGAAGACAAGAGGAAGCATTGGCAGAAAAACGCAGATTGCGTGAAGAGCAAGAATTAAAAGATACCCAATTAACTTCAAGCAAACAAAGAGCCACCCCATCTACAGAAGATTCTGCTGAACAAGCTGCTCATCGTGAAGTGCAAGAGCTGGCGGACAAACAAGAAAAGGCCAACAAGCTCAAAGCGATTGAACAAGAAGAGGCTGGAAAAGCTAAGGATTTAGAAAAACGTCGCAAAGTCGCTTTGGATGAAGCCGAAGCAATTCGTGGAATGATGAATGCACCCAAAAAAGTTTTGGTTGTTAAAAAGCCTGAAGTCGCCAAGTCATCAGCCCACGACGCAAAAGTCATTATTAAGGGCACTTTGCACAAACCTGCAACTGGTACAGGAAAGCCTGCAGTTGCTAAGACAGCTGCACCTTCAACAACCGTCAAAGAAAAAGACGGTCAAAAAGAAGTCAAGAGCTCCAAGCTTTCTTCAAGTTGGGCCGATGAGCAAGCCAAGAAAAAAGAAATCAAAACACGCGGTGATGCAAGCGGTGGTGTGGGCCGCAACAGCTGGCGCGCAGGCCCCAAAGGCAAACGTGAAAAACACCGTGACGATATGCAAGCACCTGCAGCACCTGCAGAAGCACGCATCATCGAAGTGCACGTTCCAGAAACAATCACGGTTGCAGAGTTAGCGCACAAAATGACCGTCAAAGCATCCGAGGTGATCAAGCAGTTGATGAAACTGGGACAGATGGTCACTATCAATCAACCTCTTGATCAAGACACAGCCATGATTGTTGTGGAAGAGATGGGGCACAAGCCCATCATTGCTGCTCTTGATGATCCAGAAGCATTTACCGAAGAGGAAGCATCTGCACATCATGGTGAACCCCTAACACGCGCACCTGTTGTGACCGTGATGGGTCACGTTGATCATGGAAAAACATCTTTGCTCGATTACATCCGCACCACCAAAGTGGCCTCGGGTGAAGCAGGCGGAATCACACAGCACATTGGTGCCTATCATGTCACCACACCCAAAGGCATGGTGACATTTTTAGATACACCTGGACACGAAGCCTTTACAGCTATGCGTGCTCGTGGTGCTCAAGCCACTGACATTGTGATTTTGGTTGTTGCTGCTGATGACGGTGTGATGCCACAAACCAAAGAGGCCATTAAACACGCTCGTGCTGCAGGTGTTCCTATCGTTGTTGCCATCAATAAAATCGATAAACCCGAAGCCAATTCTGATCGCGTCAAAAGCGAATTGGTTGCAGAAGAAGTGATTCCAGAAGACTTTGGAGGTGACTCACCGTTTGTTTCCGTTTCTGCAAAAACTGGACAAGGCATCGACGAATTACTCGAGCAAGTATTGCTGCAAGCCGAAGTGTTAGAACTCAAAGCGCCAACCGATGCGATGGCCAAAGGATTGGTTGTAGAAGCCAGCTTGGATAAAGGACGCGGTCCTGTTGCAACCATCTTGGTTCAATCAGGCACATTGCGTACAGGTGATGTTGTTCTTGCAGGCCAAACATTTGGTCGTGTTCGTGCGATGTTAGATGAAAGTGGCAAGCCGATCAAAGAAGCAGGCCCATCGATTCCTGTTGAGATTCAAGGTCTCACCGAAGTGCCGCAAGCGGGTGATGAATTCATGGTGTTGTCAGATGAGCGTCGTGCACGTGAAATCGCAACCTATCGCGCAGGAAAATTTCGCAACACCAAGTTGGCCAAACAACAAGCAGCCAAACTCGAAAACATGTTTTCTGACATGGCCTCTGGCGAAGTCAAAACATTGCCCATCATCATCAAAGCCGATGTGCAAGGTTCACAAGAAGCTTTGGCAACATCGTTGCTCAAGCTATCTACCGAAGAAATCAAAATTCAATTGGTTTATGCGGCAGTGGGTGGCATCAGCGAGAGCGATGTCAACTTAGCGATTGCTTCCAAAGCAGTGGTCATTGGTTTCAATACACGAGCAGATGCTGGCGCGCGCAAGTTAGCCGAAGGCAATGGTATTGAACTGCGGTACTACAACATTATTTATGACGCTGTTGATGATCTAAAGCTTGCGATGTCAGGCATGCTCACGCCAGACAAAAAAGAAGAAGTGATTGGTATGGCCGAGATTCGTCAAGTTTTTCGTATCAGCAAAATCGGCGCGATTGCAGGCTGTATGGTTACCAATGGTGTAGTTCGACGCTCTGCCAAGTTGCGATTGTTTCGCAACAATGTGGTGGTGTTTACGGGAGAGCTCGACAGTCTCAAACGATTCAAAGACGACGTGCGCGAAGTCAAAGAAAGTTTCGAATGCGGTCTCAATCTCAAGGGGTACAACGACATTGTTGAAGGCGATGTGTTGGAGTTCTTTGAAATCAAGGAAATCGCGCGTACGTTGTAACGCCTCATGGCTGCCAAAAAATCATCCACCCCCAACCGCGGGTTTCGCGTCGCAGATCAAATCCAAAGAGATTTGGCCGAATTGATTGCACGCGAACTCAAAGATCCGCGCATTGGAATGGTGACGATTCAAGGCGTTGAAGTCACACCCGATTATGCGCATGCTAAGATTTATTTCAGTGTTCTCAACTCGGATCCAGAAGTCACCGCAGAAGGTTTAAACCAAGCGGCTGGTTTTTTAAGAGCTTGTCTATTTAAAAGATTGCATATACACACAGTGCCGACACTTCATTTTTTAATTGATCGCACACCTGAGCGCGCCGCCGATATGAACGCACTCATTGCAAAAGCCGTCTCTTCACGCGCTAAAGAGGCATAACCATGAACGCGCCTCGCACTCGGGTGCAAAGGCGCCCTGTGCATGGGGTGCTTTTGCTAGACAAACCGCTGGGTCTTTCCAGCAATCAAGCTTTACAAAAAGCCAAGTGGTTGTTGCGCGCCGAAAAAGCAGGGCACACAGGTACGCTCGATCCATTAGCTACAGGCGTTTTACTTTTGTGCTTTGGTGCGGCCACTAAATTCAGTCAATTGCATTTGGATGCTGATAAAACGTATGAGGCTATCGCGCTTCTAGGCATACGGACAAGCACAGCAGATGCAGAAGGCGAAATCATTTCAACGCAAGAAGTGAATGTCACACCACAAGACATTCAACGCGTTGAACAAAAATTCACAGGCCCGATCGAGCAAATTCCGCCAATGTACAGTGCCCTCAAAAAAGATGGCAAAGCTTTGTACGAATACGCACGCGAAGGCATCGAGATTGAAAGACCAGCCAGACACATCGTCATTCATCAACTTCAACTGGAAGAGATAGATGCAAAAGATGGACAACGTTTTTTAAAAATGATTGTGTATTGCTCCAAAGGTACATACATCCGCGCCTTGGCCGAAGATATTGGTATTGAATTGGGTTGTGGTGCGCATTTGACGCAACTGCGACGCATTGCAACGGGTTCATTTCAAATTGGTCAATGCATCAAACTCGAACAACTCGAGTCCGAAGACGATCAAGAACGCGCACAACACATTCAACCTGTTGAAAGTTTGGTGGCGGGTCACCACACTGTCACTCTCGCAAGCGACGATGCAGGTCGTTTTTTGAGCGGTGTGCGTCGTCGTGGTTCTTGGCTAGATCACGACCAAGTTGCTGTTTATGGTTCCGAGCCCCATGCATTTCTCGGAACCGCCCATATTCGCGCTGGAGAGTTAATTCCAGAGCGACTTCTTAACCCCCAGGAAATTCATTCCATTTTTGAGACCACTGTATGACACGACAAATCAGAAACATCGCCATAATTGCCCACGTTGATCATGGCAAAACCACTTTGGTCGATCAATTGCTTAGACAAAGCGGCACCTTTCGCGCTAACGAAAAAGTAGCAGAGCGCATCATGGACAGCAACGATCTTGAAAAAGAACGCGGCATCACTATTCTTGCCAAAAACTGCGCAGTTGAATGGAAAGGCACACACATCAACATCGTTGATACACCGGGACACGCAGACTTTGGTGGAGAAGTTGAACGCGCATTGTCCATGGTCGATGGTGTTTTGTTACTCATAGATGCGGTTGAAGGCCCAATGCCACAAACGCGATTCGTCACCAAAAAAGCTTTGGCACTCGGATTAAAACCGATTGTGGTCGTAAACAAAGTTGATCGTCCTGGCTCACGCCCTGATTACGTCATAAACGCTGCATTTGAGTTGTTTGACAAATTAGGTGCCACAGAAGATCAATTGGATTTTCCTGTTGTTTATGCATCGGGTCTCAATGGATGGGCGGCCCTCAAAGAGGGCGAAATTGGCGAGCAGTGGGGCCCCGATTTGGCACCGTTGTTTGATACGGTTTTAAATTACGTACCTGCACATCAAGGCGACCCCACTGCTCCTTTGCAATTACAAATCAGCTCACTAGATTACTCCACTTATGTGGGACGCATCGGTGTGGGTCGTGTCAATGCAGGAACATTGCGCCCCAATACTGACGTGTTGGTGATGGAAGGACCCGATGGCAAATCGACCAAAGGGCGCATCAGTCATATTCTGAAGTTCGAAGGTTTGGAGCGCGTGCAGGCCCAAGAAGCTGGCCCAGGCGACATCGTTCTGATTCACGGCGTTGAAGCTGTGGGCATTGGTGTCACCATCACCGATCCAATGAGTCCTGCGCCATTGCCGATGTTAAAAATTGATGAGCCCACGCTCACCATGAATTTTTGCGTCAACAATTCACCCTTGGCTGGGCGCGAAGGCAAATTTGTCACAAGTCGCCAATTGTGGGATCGTTTAGAAAAAGAATTGCAAGCCAACGTGGCATTGCGTGTGCGCGATACCGACGAAGACGGTATTTACGAAGTATCGGGTCGCGGTGAACTTCACCTCACCATTTTGCTTGAGAACATGCGTCGAGAAGGATACGAATTAGCCGTCTCTAAACCACGCGTCGTATTCAAAGAAGTCAACGGCGAAAAACATGAACCGATCGAAATGTTAACCGTTGATATCGAAGAAGGTCATCAAGGTGGCGTGATGCAAGCCTTGGGCGAGCGCAAAGCAGAACTCGTCAACATGGAGCCAGACGGTCGTGGTCGCACACGTTTGGAGTACAGAATTCCAGCGCGCGGTCTCATTGGTTTTCAAAACGAATTTCTCAACCTCACACGCGGCACAGGTTTAGCAAGCAATATTTTTGATGGCTACGAAGCATTTCGTGGCGACATTGGCAGTCGCAAAAATGGCGTACTCATCTCCATGGATGAAGGCGAAATCGTGACCTACGCATTGGGCAAGTTAGACGATCGTGGCCGTATGTTTGTCAAACCGGGTGACCCTGTGTACGAAGGCATGGTTGTTGGCATTCACAGCAGAGACAATGATTTGATTGTTAATGCGGTTAGACAAAAACAGCTCACCAACTTTCGCGTCAGCGGAAAAGAAGACGCTATCAAAATCACACCGCCCATTGAATTAACTTTGGAATACGCGGTTGAATTTATTGAAGACGACGAGTTGGTTGAAATTACACCCAAAAGTATTCGCTTGCGCAAGCGCCATCTCAAAGAGCATGATCGCAAACGCGCGAGTCGCGAAGGCAGTTAAATCAGGAGTTAGATGTCATGTTCAAAAAACCCATGACGCAAACGCAAGCGGTTTTAGGCATGGTTGCTGCGGCCGCCATGTGGTCGATGGCGGGTGTTGTGACGCGTCAATTGTCGCAAACGCAAAGTTTTGAAATTACTTTTTGGCGCAGTTTGTTTACGGTGATATCGCTCTTGGTTTTGTTGCCGTTGCTTCAAGGCAAACAAGTTTATAAAATCATTCCGTGGCGAAATCACTTGTTGTGGTTGTCGGGTGCATGTTGGGCGTTTATGTTTACGGCATTCATGATTGCACTCTCCATCACGTCTGTTGCTAATGTATTAATCACATTGGCAGTTGGCCCCTTGATGACCGCTATCGTGGCGAGTGTTTTTATTGGCCATCGATTGAGTTTGCAAACATGGCTTGCGATTGCTTGTGCGGGTTTGGGCATTGCCTACATGTTCGAATCGCAAATTAATTTGCAGGGTGGCAAACATGTGTGGGGCATGGCTATTGCATTTTTAGTACCGATTGCAGGTGCGACTCAATGGACCCTGTCACAACACGCACAGGCACAAGGAAAATCATTTGATTTCTTACCTTCCATATTGATTGGCGCAGTTGTTTCTTGCTTTGTCACGCTTCCAATGTCGTGGCCCATGCAGGCTACGCATACCGATTTAATTTGGTTGGCTTTTTTAGGTTGCTTTCAATTGGCGGTGCCCTGTGCGTTGTCTGTTTTGTGCGCTCGCGTATTGGCCGCACCAGAAGTATCCTTGCTCGCATTGCTTGAAGTTATTTTTGGAATCGCTTTGGCTTGGTTGGGCGCCAACGAAACCCCCGAGACGCCTGTTTTATGTGGCGGATCGATTGTTTTGTTGTCATTGTTTTTTAATGAATGGCTTTCTTGGAGGAAACGTTGATGAGCCAAGTTTTAGTTGAGGTAGAAAAAAAAATCGGTCGTATCACCCTCAATCGTCCACAAGCACTTAATGCTTTATCTTTGCAGATGATTCGAGACCTCACCGTTGCACTCGTTCAATTTCAAAACGATTCCTCAATTCATGCAGTGACGATTCGCTCGCAAAGCAAAGCAGGGCCATTTGGCATATTGAGTGCAGGCGGGGACATTCGTTTTTTTCATCAAGCAGCATTGTCCGGAAATCCTGCTCTAGAAGATTTTTTTACCGAAGAATACTCGCTCAACCATCTTATTCATCATTATTCAAAACCGTACATCGCATTGATGGATGGATTGGTGATGGGCGGCGGCATGGGCATTACGCAAGGCGCGTTTTGTCGTATCATCACTGAAAACACAAAGATGGCGATGCCCGAAACACTCATCGGTTTATTTCCTGATGTGGGTGGTGGATATTTTTTAAGTCGATGTCCTGGTGCGATTGGCGAATACCTTGCTTTAACAGGACAGTTGTTAACAGGTGCAGAACCTTTATCCGTTGGATTGGCCGATTGGGCGATTCAATCAACATCATTGCCCGATTTTTGGAATGCGGTTGCAGATATCAACTGGGCAGACTCTTCAAAAGCATTACACCAACTCAAACAACAGTTTGCTGCGCACACATTGCCATCCAATGCGTCTCACGGCGCTTGGTACGATCCGCGCATCGAAACAATTTTTGTATTGTCCGATGTCAACAGCATGGTTCAAGCTTTAGAGTCGCATACCGACGAATGGGCGCAACGCTGTTTGCTACAACTTCAGCAACGCTCACCCTTGATGCTGTGCGTGGTTCTCGAGCAAATTCGCAGAGGACGAACACTCAATCTTGCGCAAAATCTTCAGATGGAACGTGATATGGTGAGGCATTGTTTTTATTCCGAGCATCTGGGACGTTGGGGTAAAGCTTCAGAAACTGTCGAAGGTATTCGTGCACTTGCAGTTGAGAAAGATCACACGCCGCAATGGAATCCCACGCAACTCTCTGAAGTGACCTCAACTATGGTGGATGGTTTTTTTGTCAGTCCTTGGCCCCATGATGCGCATCCTTTGCGTCATCTTCAAAATTAATTCAACGATATGGCTACTGCACCCAAAGTTTTATTCGGATTTCATGCCGTGGGTGTGCGACTTAAAACCGCGCCTGCCAGCGTCATCGAAGTTTATATTGATGTTTCTCGACGCGACGCGCGCATGCGTCAATTTTTGGATCGATGCAAAGAATTGTCTGTACGCATCATTGACGCTGATGCATTGCGATTGGCGAAACTGTCGGGTGGGCACGGACACCAAGGCGTTGTCGCACGCGTTCAACAGCTCGAACAAACGCATTCTTTGGACACTTGCTTAGAACAAATTTCAACGGGACAACCGCCTTTGCTGTTGATTCTTGATGGCATCACCGATCCGCATAATTTAGGCGCATGTTTGCGTGTGGCAGACGGTGCAGGTGCGCATGCCGTCATTGCACCCAAAGACCATGCGGCAGGTATCAATCCAACGGTTGCAAAAGTAGCCAGTGGTGCGGCCGAAACCATGCCTTATTTTATGGTCACCAATTTATCCAGAACTCTCCAAGAATTAAAAGAAAGAGATATTTTGGTGATTGGTACCAGCGACGAAGCAACCGACTCTTTGTACGACGCCGATTTAAGCGGTCCTGTTGCATTGGTCTTGGGCGCAGAAGGCTCAGGTATGCGTCAACTGACTCAAAAAACTTGCGACCAATTGGTGCGCATCCCTATGTTGGGCGCTGTCGAAAGTTTAAACGTCTCGGTGGCCAGCGGTGTTTGTTTGTACGAAGCCGTGAGACAACGGCAAGCCAAAAAATAATTTTTGATCAGGTTTAAATCAAACCCAAAATGCCCGCTAACGCACCCGCTGCAAACATCCACAAAATATGAATGTTGGTGCGCCAAAATAAAATAGCTGCAATCAGCGTGACGATTTGCAGTTTAGGCGCCAACCAATTTAATCTATGACTGCCACTGAGTAGCCATGCCGTTGATAACAGCAATGAAATCACAATGGGTGCCATTCCCACCTTAAATGCACGCACGCCCAATCGATTGCGATTGCGTTGTGCCCATTGAGTAGCAAAAAACGCCATCACACAAGAGGGCAACAATATAGCGGTAATGTTCAATAAAAATCCGATCGCAGCAAAACCAAATGCACCGACTCCACCCGTAACGCCACCGCCCGATTGAAATCCCAAATCCCAACCAATGAGTCCCACAAATAAAATATTAGGCCCAGGTGCTGTTTGAGCAATCGCCACCAACGATGTAAATTGACCATCACTGAGCCATGCGTGCTCGTCCACAATGAATCGATGAATATCAGGCGTTGTCACAATCGCCCCGCCCACCGATATCACCGACAACATCGCCAAGTGTAAAAATAAGGATAACCAGTCGTTTAAGGGCATATTATTTTTGTTGTTGAATCAAACAACGACGACCCCATAAAAATGCGAGAGTGCCAAAAATTAACAAAGCCCCAATCAATTGCAAACGATAAATGGCGACAGCAACAAACGTGACGCTTGCAAATAACAGACACACCCCCAAGCCCATCGGATTGGATTTGAGAGCAACCATGAGCTTAATGCCCACACCGGCAATCAATCCCGCGGCGACCGCACCCATGCCACGCAAGGCACCTTGAGCCGTGGGGTGATCGGCCACCTGCGCAAATAAAGACGCAATGATAAGAATGGTAATGGCGGGCATCACAAGTAGACCCAATACGCCAGCGAGTGCACCCGTGAAACCAAAATTACGCGCGCCCAACATAATGGCTAAATTAATTACGTTGGGCCCCGGTAAGACCTGTGCAACCGCCCATTCTTCAATAAACTCTTCGTTGGTGAGCCATTTTTTTTCATCGACCAACACGCGTTGCGCAACTGTAAGAACACCACCAAAACCTTGCATGGCCAATTTCGTGAAAGAAATAAATAAATCGAAACGCGAATGAGGGCGTTCGCAAGTGGGATTCATACCGTCATGCCACCTGATATTTCAATTACAGCACCGTTGATATAAGACGCTTGATCACTCGCTAAAAATGCATACAGGTTGGCAATGTCTTGTGCTTTCCCTAAACGTTTGAGGGGCACGCGATCAATCATTTCATTCAACACTTTTTCGGGTATGGTTGCCAAAATAGGTGTTTCAACAAAGCCAGGCGCGACCGCATTAACGCGTACGCCTTTAGGTCCTAATTCGCGACTCCATGTTTTGGTAAATCCAATCACGCCAAATTTAGACGCCGCATAATTGGTTTGACCAAAGTTGCCATAAATACCCACAACCGATGATGCATTCAAAATGACGCCACCTTGTTGTGCAACCATGGTTTCAACAACAGCTTGTGCGCAATTGAATACACCGCGTAAATTCACGTCGATCACGCGATCAAATTGTTCGAGTGTCATTTTTTGAAGACGCGCGTCTTTGGTAATGCCTGCATTATTCACCAACACGTCAATGCGTCCAAACTTTTGAATCACTTGCACAACCATGGTGTCAATCGCTTCACGATCGGTCACATCAACCACAAACCCAATACTTTTCGTACCCCATGCAATGCATTGTTCAACGACTTCGTCCACGGCCTTGCGTTGAACGTCGCAGGCAATCACAACAGCGCCTTCTTTGGCAAATTCAAGAGATGTTGCAAGACCAATTCCTTGCGCCGCGCCAGTGATGATGCAAACCTTATCTTTTAATCGTTGTGAATTGTTCATAATGTTCAATAAAGATGGTTGACAAAACGACTAGTTTAACGACTTAGCACACAGGTAAAAGTGGCCCATGTCGCCTGAGTTTTAATTAGCCCTTGTGCAACACAGGTCGTTGCATAGGCCTTACACTCTATCGCTTATGAATGCACCTGTCGATGTCTCTTTTTTCGAGCGTGCCGCCAAGCCCTTAACCACCTACCGCAAGTATTGGGCCTCGCGTTTCGGTACAGCTCCATTTTTACCCATGAGTCGAGAAGAAATGACGACTTTGGGATGGGATAGTTGCGACATCATTATTGTCACGGGCGACGCGTATGTCGATCACCCCAGTTTTGGCATGGCGGTGATTGGTCGTACGCTAGAGGCTCAAGGTTTTCGTGTGGGCATCATTGCTCAACCCGATTGGCAAAGTGCAGACCCCTACAAAACATTGGGTAAGCCCAATTTATTTTTTGGCGTCACTGCGGGTAATATGGATTCGATGATTAACCGTTATACGGCTGATCGAAAAATTCGCAGCGACGATGCATACACACCCGGTGGCGTGGGCGGCAAACGACCCGATCGATCTTCGTTGGTTTATAGCCAGCGCTGTCGCGAGGCTTATTCCGATGTGCCGATTATTTTGGGCGGTATCGAAGGATCGTTAAGACGAATTGCGCATTATGATTATTGGCAAGACAAAGTCAGACGTTCTATTTTGGTTGATGCCAAATGCGATTTGTTGTTGTATGGCAATGCAGAACGCGCCATTATCGAAATTGCGCATCGCTTGGCTGCCAAAGAACCCATCGATCAAATGACCGATGTGCGTGGTACAGCATTTGTTGTGCGATATGCACCGCAAGATTGGCTTGAAATCGACTCAACCACGGTGGATGAACCTGGACGTATCGAAGCGCACGTCAATCCTTATTTGATGATTTCTGAACAAGCGAAAGAGCAGGGCGAAACCTGCGATGCAGGCGCATCCAAGACGCTTCAATTCATGCCCAACCCCAATCGACCCGTACAAAATCGATTGCCCAATGGAAAATTAATAGTTCCGCCTCGCGAAAAATCAGTCATTCGCCTGCCTTCTTACGAGCAAGTCAAATCAGATCCTGTTTTATACGCGCATGCTAATCGTGTATTGCACCTCGAAACCAATCCAGGCAATGCGCGCGCCATTGTGCAAGCACATGGTGAAGGCAAAACAGCAAAAGACGTGTGGATCAATCCACCGCCCATTCCATTGGCTACCGCAGAAATGGATCATGTGTTTGATTTGCCCTATGCGCGTTCACCGCATTTCATTTATGCCGATGACTTGGGTGGTCATGATGGCGTTACTAAAATTCCTGCATGGGAGATGATTCGTTTTTCAGTCAACATCATGCGTGGCTGTTTTGGTGGATGTACTTTTTGTTCCATCACCGAGCACGAAGGTCGCATCATTCAAAGCAGAAGCGAAGACTCCATCATTCGTGAAATAGAAGACATTCGCGACAAGGTTCCAGGATTTACAGGCGTTGTGTCTGATTTGGGTGGACCCACCGCCAATATGTACCGCATCGGTTGCAAGTCACCCGAAATTGAAGCCGCGTGTCGTAAACCCAGTTGTGTTTATCCTGGGATTTGTTCCAATCTCAATACCGATCACACACCGCTCATTCATTTGTACAGAAGATCGCGCGCACTCAAAGGCATCAAAAAAATTCTGATTGGTTCTGGCTTGCGTTATGACTTGGCCGTTGAAAGTCCTGAATACATTAAGGAATTGGTCACGCATCACGTCGGTGGTTATCTCAAAATTGCGCCTGAGCATATCGAGATGGGGCCTTTATCTAAGATGATGAAGCCTGGTATCGGCTCCTATGATCGATTCAAACAAATGTTTGATCGCTATTCTGCCGAAGCAGGAAAAAAACAATACTTGATTCCTTATTTCATTGCGGCTCATCCTGGCACGCGCGACGAAGACATGATGCATTTGGCCGTGTGGCTCAAACAAAATGGTTTCCGCGCCGATCAAGTGCAAACTTTTTATCCCAGTCCAATGGCCACTGCCACAGCGATGTATCACAGTGGAAAAAATCCACTCAAGCGCGTGGGTCGCGATAGCGAATCGGTGGATATTGTGCGAGGCGATCGTCGACGCAGACTTCACAAAGCATTTTTGAGATACCACGATTCCAACAACTGGCCATTGCTTCGCGAGGCACTCAAAGCCATGGGACGCGCGGACTTAATTGGCAATGGCAAACATCATTTGATACCGCGCTTTCAACCGCTCATCGATGGCACTTACACCAGCGCGCGTCGAAAAAACAGCACCTCTGCAGGCGTCAAATCTTCGCCCGTCACCAAGGGCCGCATACTCACGCAACACACGGGTTTACCGCCTCGTAAAAAAACTTAAATTTTATTTTGTGGCGTCGAGTGGGAGGCCCACATAATTTTCTGCGAGCGAACGCGACATCGATTCACTACTAATCAAATAATCCAACTCGGCTTCTTGTATTTTTTGACCGAAGCCTTCGGTATCCGGAAAACGGTGCATCAAACTTGTGAGCCACCAAGAAAAACGCTCGGCTCGCCAAATGCGACGCAAACAACGATCCGAATAATGATCAATTCCCAGAGATGATTTCTCTTGATAAAACGAAATCAAGGCATCGCTCAAAAATTTCACATCAGTGGCCGCAAGATTCAACCCTTTTGCGCCCGTGGGTGGAACAATATGTGCGGCGTCTCCTGCTAAAAACAATCGACCCACACGCATGGGTTCTGCTACAAAACTTCGCAAAGGTGCAATGCTTTTTTCAATCGAAGGACCTGTGATGATTCGACTCGCTGTATCTTCATCTAATCGAAATCGTATCTCATCCCAAAATCGTTGATCTGTCCATTGCTCAACCTTGTCAGACATGGGGCACTGCACATAGTAGCGACTGCGTGTGAGACTGCGCATCGAGCACAAAGCAAAACCTCGTTCAGAATTGGCGTAAATAATCGCGTGCGGCGACACAGGTGGCACGTCGGCCAAAATGCCCAGCCAACCAAAGGGATAAATTTTTTCGTACTCTTTGATGGATGAACGTGGAATACTGGCACGACTCACGCCGTGATAACCATCGCATCCCGCAATAAAGTCGCAATCAATCGATTGCCTCACTCCATTTTGTGTGTAGGTGACGCGTGGGTGCGTAGAGTCAAAGTCGTTAAGTTCAACATCTGCCGCTTCATAAATCGTATCCAAGCCCAAGGCTTTTCTTTGATTCATGAGGTCGCGTGTCATTTCGGTTTGGCCATAAGCTGTGACTACTTTTCCATGGGTCAAACCACTCACGTCGATGGGGTTTCTGGTTTTTTGAAATACCAACTCAATGCTGTGATGCACCGTGCCGTTACTCGATACGCCTTGACCCACGCCTGCTTCGTGCAATAAATCAACGGTGACTTGCTCGAGAATGCCTGCTCGAATTCGGTCTAATACATATTCGGCTGATTGACGCTCAATAATGACATGGTCAATGCCAGCACGGTGAAGCAGAGCGCCCAAGAGTAAACCGGAGGGACCTGCGCCAATAATGGCTACTTGGGTTTTCATCTAATTTCCTTGCTGATACAACTAGCAAGTTGATTTTAACGATGATTGTTAATGACCGATGACCTTGGCTAAAAAATCTTTGGTGCGCTCGTTTTGTGGACGATCAAAAAAATCATTGGGATTGTTTTCTTCAATGATTTGACCGTTGTCCATAAAAATCACCCGATCGGCCACCGCCTTGGCAAATCCCATTTCATGCGTTACGCAGACCATGGTGATGCCCTGATTGGCCAACTCCACCATCACGTCCAACACCTCTTTGATCATCTCGGGGTCGAGCGCAGAAGTGGGTTCATCAAACAACATGATTTGAGGCCTAAGGCACAAAGCCCTTGCAATGGCGACGCGTTGTTGTTGACCGCCCGAGAGTTGCAGCGGATATTTGTGCGCTTGTTCTTCAATGCGCACGCGTTTGAGCTGTTGCATCGCGCGCTCGGTGGCTTCCTGCGGTGGGATCTTGCTCACCCAAATCGGAGAGAGTGTGAGGTTTTCTAAAACAGTGAGATGCGGGAATAAATTGAATTGCTGAAAAACCATGCCGACTTGTTTGCGTACAAATTCGATGGCTTTGATGTCGTCGGTGAGTTCTGTGCCCACCACGTGTAAATGGCCTTCTTGGTGTTCTTCCAATCGATTGATGCATCGAATGAGTGTGGACTTACCAGACCCAGATGGACCACAAACCACAATTCGCTGACCTTGACGAATTGTTAAGTTGATATCGCGCAAAACATGGAAGTTGCCATACCATTTGTTGACACGATCGAATTGAATAATGGGGTTGTTGT
Source organism: Betaproteobacteria bacterium (assembly GCA_009921265.1). Lineage (GTDB taxonomy): Bacteria > Pseudomonadota > Gammaproteobacteria > Burkholderiales > Burkholderiaceae_C > Limnohabitans. The sequence goes on from RFYV01000018.1 coordinate 21,731, forward strand.
TCATGATTTCAATCTCGGTTCATCGCGCATGACTGCGGTTTAATTGACGCTCAACCCACAGGCTGTAGCGCGACATGGCAAAACAAAAAATAAAATAAATGAGCGTGATAAAAAGATAAGCTTCAATTTTGAAAGGCCGCCAATTGGGATCGCCATTGATCGCCAAACCCAAAGAGCCCGATAACTCATACAGACTCACAATCGTCACCAATGAGGTGTCTTTAAAGATCGCAATAAAGTTATTCATGATGCCAGGCACAACATGCGCCAAGGCCTGCGGCAAAACCACCAAGCGCTGAATTTTCCAATAGCCCAATCCCAATGAATCGGCCGCTTCTAATTGTCCACGTGGAATAGCTTGTAAACCACCTCGGACAATTTCGGCAAGATAGGCTGCAGCAAACAAAGTGATACCAATCAGAACACGCAATAACACATCAGGTGTGGTGCCTGCTGGCATCAAAAGCGGAAACATAAAACTCGCCATGAATAAAACAGAAATCAGTGGCACACCGCGAACGAGTTCGACATAAGTGATGCACAGTGTTTTGATCGCGGGCAAATCGCTGCGACGCCCCAAGGCCACCAAAATAGCAATCGGAAAAGCAAAAATAATCGATAGCGTGGCCAGCATGATGGTAAGCGGCAATCCACCCCATTGATCGGTGTTTACACGGGTGAGACCCAAATGCACGCCAAAGAGGCTTCCACCCATCAAACCAAAAAATGCCATAACAACCATAACCCAAGCGAGTATGAGTTTTTTATTCCAGAAATAACGAATACAACTTACAACCAGCAAAGCGATCATGAGCAAGGTTGCAACCAAGGGACGCCATTGCTCTTCGAATGGATAGCGACCAAAAAGAATGGGGCGATATTTTTCATGAATCACACCCCAGCATGCGCCAATGCCTCGCGCTTGTTGACACACATCGGCATCATTTTGAAAAACCGCCTGCCACACACTCCAATTTACAAACTCTGGAACAAATAAAAGGAGAATGAAAAAAATCAACGCCGTGATCACCATATCTTTTTTGGATCCAAACAGATTTTTTTTCATCCAAGCAAAAATACCAATCACGCTCGCAGGCGCAGGTCTTGCAGGAATCGGTGTGTAAGGCAATGGATTCATCTCATCGCTCCTTGATCGCTACGCGACGGTTGTACGCATTCATCAAAACCGATGTTATGAGTGACAAAGTCAAGTACACCAACATGACAATCGCGATGCATTCAACTGCATGACCGGTTTGGTTTAAAGACGTGTTGGAGATATTGACTAAGTCGGGATAACCAATAGCCACAGCCAACGAAGAATTTTTGGTTAAGTTGAGATACTGATTGGTCATGGGAGGAATAATCACGCGCATGGCTTGTGGCAGTACCACCCAACGCGTGATTTGCCAAGGCGAAAGACTCAAACTTTGCGCCGCCTCCACTTGTCCTTGAGAAACCGATTGAATACCGCCTCTCACCACTTCAGCAACAAAGGCCGTGGTGTAGAGCGTGAGTCCCGTGGTGATGGCCAAAAACTCTGGCGTGAGGGTGGCGCCACCGAGTATTTCGCCCTCTACAAAATAAGGCAGGTCCCATAATGGAATCCAACTCGTTTCCCAACTCAGTATCGGAAACGCAAGCCCGCCTTTACTCAAGAAAAACCATTCATTGAAATGCAAGGGCTCTTGTGGATCAGGCATGACTTCAACCAACAAGATATACCACATCAACAATTGCAACAACAACGGAATATTTCTAAAAAATTCTGTATAGACATAACAAAGGCCACGCGCCAATGCGTTACCTGATACGCGCCCCACACCAATGAGCACGCCAAAGATCGTACAAAGAAAAATACCTGTGATGGATACACGCAATGTGTTGAGAAGCCCCACCAAAAAAGCTTTCCAATAAGCTTCATTGGAATCAAAAGGAATCAGCGACTCGCCAATATCAAAACCTGCGGTTTCAAATAAAAAACCAAATCCGCTTTGAATGCCGCGCGCTTTCATATTAGCTAGCGTGTTGGAGAGTAACCAAGCAACCAATGAAACAACAACGATTAGCACCAAGGCTTGATAAATCCAAGCGCGTGTGGTTTTGCTATTCCAACGAAAAGAGGCCATAAAAAAATTTCAAGGCGCTTGTACTTTTGCACAAGCGCCTTATCAAGTGAAATTAAATATTAACGAACGGGAATGGCGTATTGCAATCCGCCTTTAGTCCACAAGGCATTAACGCCACGCTTGAGGGCCAATGGTGTTTTTTCACCCACATTACGCTCGAAAATCTCACCGTAGTTGCCCGTTGCAGCGATGGCGCGAACCATCCAATCGCGATCAAGGCCTACCAACTTGCCCGTGTCTTCTGTTTTACCAAGCAAACGTTGAACTACAGGGTCTGTGCTTTCGGTTTTTTGCTTTTCAACGTTGGCTGATGTGACACTATTTTCTTCAGCTTCAATGAGTCCATAAATCACCCATTTGACCATTGCAAACCATTCGTCATCGCCACGACGAACCAATGGACCCAAAGGCTCTTTAGAAATCAGTTCTGGCAAGATCACATGTTCTTTGGGATCTTTGGCTTCTTTGGAGCGAATGGACGCCAAGCCCGATGCGTCGGTGGTGTAGGCCTTGCAACGACCTGCAAAGTAGGCTGCGTTGGTAGCGTCTAATTTTTCAAACACAACGGGTTTGATGTTTAAGTTATTAGCGCGTGAAAAATCGGTTAGATTTTTTTCTGTGGTGGTGCCTGATTGAACACACACAGTGGCATTTTTTAATTGTTTGGCGCTTTTGAGTCCGGATTTGGCAGTGGTCATGAAACCTTGACCATCATAAAAAGTAACCACGGTTTGATGCAAGCCCAACGAGCCATCGCGCGTGAGTGTGAATGTGGTGTTGCGCGACAAGATATCGATTTCACCCGACTGCAAAGCAGTGAAGCGCTGTGGAGCTGACAACGGTACGTAACGCACCTTATCTGCACTACCTAAAACAGCAGCAGCAACGGCACGACACATGTCCACATCCAAGCCAGTCCATTTGCCTTGGCTATCTGCAGAACCAAAACCTGCTAAGCCCGTGTTGACACCACAAACCAATTGGTCTCTTTGTTTGATGGCGTCCAGCGTTTTGCCCGCGAAGGCCGATGTGCTGACCGTGGCCGCAATGGCAAGACCCGCTAACGCAACCATGGAGCGTTGAAGAGTAAAAGTTCCTGTTTTCATTTGAAATCTCCTGTTTAAATAAAGCCTGAAAGCGATTGTCCTAGAAAATAATACCCTTTTAACGGGGGTTGTTACCAATTAATGGTTATTTAAACACCCAAATAAGGCGTGATTAATTGGGGATTCTGCTGTAATTGCTCGCTGGTGGCCTCCAAAACCACCTCACCTTTGACCAAGACCAAATTGCGATTGGTAATTTGGGTCACATGTTGCCAATTTTTGTCTACAATAATGCTGCTCATGCCGCTTTCGCGCACCAAGCTACAAATCTTCCAAATTTCTTTTGCAATCAAGGGCGCCAATCCTTCGGTGGCCTCATCCAAAATCAAAACATCGGGATTGGTCATCAGTGCGCGACCAATGGTGAGCATTTGTTGCTCGCCGCCACTCAGTTGCTGACCGCCGTGATTCAATCTTTCTGCAAGACGCGGAAAAGTTTCCATCACGCGCTCATAGGTCCAATCCATTTGACCTTGTGTGCCGCTGCGTGCGGCCATGATTAAATTTTCTTTGACGCTTAAATTTCCAAAAATACCGCGACCCTCGGGCACATAAGCGATACCTAAATTAGAAATTTGGTAGGGCGAATGGCCCGTCATGTTTTTGCCTTTGATATTGACCACACCGCGACGCGGTTTGACCAAGCCCATCACCGATTTGAGTAAAGTGCTTTTACCCATGCCATTGCGACCCATCAAACCGATGGTCTCAACAGGCGACACATGAAAATCAATGCCACGCAACACATGGCTTTCACCATAAAAACTGTGCAGGCCTTGAACATCGATCAAATGATTCATGATGTTGTCTCGCCCAAATAAGCGGCTTGAACCAAGGGGTCCGATCGAATGTCATTGGGTTTGCCCGTTGCAATCACTTGACCGTTGACCATCACTGTGAGTTGATCGGCTAACGCAAACACGGCATCCATATCGTGTTCGACCAACATCATGGCGTGAGATTTTTTTAATTCAAGCAAAAGCTCAATCATGCGTTGCGCCTCTGCAGTGCCCATACCCGCCAAAGGTTCATCGAGCAACAACACTTGCGGTTGCGTAGCCAAGGTGATGGCGATTTCTAATTGGCGTTGTTCACCATGACTCGTTGCTCCAGCAATGGCATCGCGTCGATGCACGAGAGACGTTTTTTCGAGGGCTGAATGCGCGAGATCATTGATCTGCGAATTGTTGAGTGCGCGTCCCAACCATTGTTGAGGATAAAAACTCTTTTGAACAAAACGTGATTGCGCAGCAAGCCTCACATTTTCCCAAACGGTCAGTGGTGCAAAAATATTTATCTTTTGATAGCTGCGCCCCAACCCTGCATGAGAGAGTTTTTCGGGCGACCAACGCGTCACGTCTTTTTCGTTTAATAAAACCTGGCCTTCGGTGGGTAATAAATCGCCAGACAACAAGTGTGTTAGTGTTGTTTTGCCTGCGCCATTGGGGCCAATCACTGCGTGTAAATCATTGTGATTAAGCGTTAAAGAAACAAGATTGACAGCAGCTAATCCACCAAATCGTTTGGTTAATTGAACGGCTTCTAAAACAGCTTGACTCATGGGTTTTTTTCCTTCTTTTGCATCCAACCCAAAAGGCCGCGAGGTGCAAACACCACAATCAACACGATAACCAAGCCCATCCACAATTGCCAATGTTTACCCATTTCAAATCGTCCGACGGTGGGCAAGTCTTTGAGAAAGTGAAGTAACAATTCAAAACTGAATGCGCCCAAGATGGCGCCAGCAAAATTACCCATGCCACCCAAGATCAACATCATGATGACATGTGCACTCATGTGAAAACCCATCAACTCGGGATTAACGTACCCACTTTGCGCGCCCCACAAAAATCCTGCCAAGCCAGCACAAGCACCCGCCAAAGTAAACGCACTTAGTTTGTAAGCAAAGGTGTTGTATCCAACAGCACCCATGCGGTGTTCGTTGATGCGGATGCCAGATAGTGTTCGACCAAACGGACTCCACAAAATACGACGCAATAAAAAATAACTCGACAACATACAAACAAAAACAAAATAATAAAAAACTGTTTTGTTTTCTAAATCAAAAAAATGTGCATCAGGTTTGAAATTGATATAAATGCCGTCCGAACCGCCCAAAATTTTATTATCGAAAAATAAATAAAAAATCATTTGTGAAAAAGCCATAGTCACCATGATGAAATAAATACCATGTGTGCGCACTACAAAAAAACCAATCACCAATGCTAACAAAGCCGAAGCGAACACGGCAACAGGCATACTCCACCACAAACTAATAGGACCAGAATCGGGTGTGATAAACGCCAGTACGTATCCCGCAAAACCAAAATAAGCCGCGTGTCCCAACGACACCAAGCCCGTGACGCCTTGTAACAAATCCAAGCTCATTGCAAAGATGGCCAAAATCATCATTCGCGCAATCATTTGCGAATAAAAGGCTTGATCGGTTAACGGAAAAAGCGCAAGCGCTAAAAAGCCCATGGCAATGATGAATTGGAGACTTTTGGGTAAAACTTCTAAATTGGATCTGGCTTGGCTCATTGTTTTAAAAGCCCCTCAGGCTTCCAAAGCAATACCAGAGCCATCAACACATAAACCAGCATGCCTGAAACTTGCGGTAACAAAACTTTTCCGAATGTATCGACCAATCCAACCAACATTGCGGCAATCAACGCACCACGAACCGAACCGATGCCACCAATCACAACCACTACAAAACACATGATCAATACTTGCGATCCCATGTTGGGATAAACGCTCGAAACAGGTGCCGCAACCATACCCGCAATTGAGGCCAACGCAATGCCGATTGCAAAAACTAAAGCGTGGATGCGACCGATATTGATTCCTAAAGATTCGGCCATATCGCGATTAAAAGCGCCAGCGCGAATCTTCATACCGATTTTGGTTTTGCTGATTAAAAAATACAAGGCCAAGGCAAACACAATACAAACACCCGACATGAATAAACGATAGCCTGGATAAGACAAATTGTCAGTGAGTTGAATTGACCATTCCCAAAGTGCAGGAACAGCAACACCATGAACATCGTCACCCCACAAAATAGAGCGAAGTTCTTCGAAGATATAAATAAGACCGAACGTGAGTAACACCTGATCGAGATGATCTCGCTCGTAAAAATATCGGAAAAGATATTTTTCGAGTAAGAGACCAAACAAAACCATGAGCAAAGTGCCGCCGATGATGGCAACGGTGAGACTGCCCGATAAACCCATCAGCCAATAGGCAAGATAAGCACCGAGCATATAAAAACTACCGTGAGCGAGATTGACCACGCCCATGATGCCAAAAATAAGCGTCAGTCCTGCTGCCAGCATAAACAGCAGCAGACCGTACTGTGCACTGTTGAGCAATTGAATAAGGAAATTGGCGAGATCCATTAACCCATTCGACAACCAGTGCCTGAATCAGCCAACGCTTTGACTGCCACACCGAGTACTTTGTTTTCTTTGCCTTCAACCACGCGCAAGTACATGTCTTGCACGGGATTGTGTGATTTGCTCATGGTCCATTTGCCGCGTGGGCTATCAACAACTGCATTCTCGAGCGCTGAATACAAATCTTTTTTGTTGTTGAGGTCGCCTTTGACTGCAGTGGCACCTTGTGTTAGCAATAAGCCTGTGTCGTAACCTTGAACGGCGTACACATCGGGTTGCATGCGGAAAGTTTTGGCATAAGCCAAACGAAACTCTTGATTGCGCTTGGTGTTGAGCGAATCACTGTAGTGCAATGCAGTCATGATGCCTTGCGCAGATGGCGCTGTTGCGTCGTCCAACATACCTTCTGTTAAGAAGCCTGAGCCATACAAAGGAATTTTTCCTTTGAGACCAGCTGCAGCGTAGTCTTTGATGAACTTGGCTGCACCACCACCCGCAAAGAAACAAGCTACAGCGTCAGGTTTGAGTGCAGCAATTTCTGTGAGCAGTGCTTGAAATTCCACATTGGGAAAGGGCAAGCCGAGTTCTTTGATGATGGTTCCACCTGCTGCGGTGTAACTTTCTTTGAAGCCTTCAAATGCTTCGTCACCCGCTGCGTATTTCCAAGTGATCCAAACCGCTTTTTTGTGACCGCGGTCAATCATGGCTTTGCCCAAAGCGCGTGTGGGTTGTGAATTAGAAAATGATGTGCGAAACACATTGGGCGCGCATTGAGCGCGTGTTGCGATATGAACGCCCGCATTTGGAATGAGGTTGAGCACGCCAGACTCGCGAGCCACTTTGTGAATGCCCATTTGAACGCCCGAATGAACAGTTCCAATTAACACGTCGACTTTGTCGCGTTGAATCAACTTGGTTGCGTTTTCAATGCCCTTTGAAGGTTCAGATTCATCGTCCACTTTGAAGTATTCGATTTCACGACCACCCAATTTGCCGCCTTGTTGATCAATTGCCAAACGTGTTCCGTTTTCAATGGCAACACCCAATTGAGCAAAAGTGCCTGTATAGGGCAACATAAAACCAACTCTGACTTTGGCGCTTTGCGCTCTTACAATTTCTGGCAATAAAAGACCAGTGGAAGCGGCGCCAACCAGGGTTGCGCTGCGGGTCAGGACGAGACGGCGTGATGTCATTTTTGATCTCCTTAGGGTAACTTTATTTATATTTGAATTTTAATTTCAAACGCGAAAAATTCATTTTAACCCTTATATCTTTTGGTTTTTAAAACCATTGGATAAACGGTTACAATGTAATACTTCGGGGCGTAGCGCAGCCTGGTAGCGCATCTGGTTTGGGACCAGAGGGTCGCGAGTTCGAATCCCGCCGCCCCGACCAATATCAAAAAAGGCTCATCCTTGAGCCTTTTTTATCGAGTTTTGTATATCAACTGTCCGTAGCTCAGTTGGATAGAGCAACAGCCTTCTAAGCTGTGGGTCGGGGGTTCGATCCCCTCCGGGCAGGCCAAACCTTTATTTCAAGTCCGCTCCGGGGGGCAATTGTGTCCGCAGGAAAACCCTCGGTTTTTGGGAGTACCTATGAAAATATTTAAATTCATTGGCTTGGTTTTATGGATTCAAGCCGTGCAAGTCAGTGCTTCAGACTCATTCGTACGAATACAAGCGTCACCCAACGAATCTATCGTGCATTCAAGTTCGGGTGCAACGACTGAGCAAAAGTCCAACTCTATTGTGATTTCTACACCGACACCGCGTGAACGAGTGGTATCTCCCTCTGCGCAAAGTATTGCGCCCATGCCGATCATTATTCAACCCAATATGCCGCCAGCAAAAAAAAATAAAACTAGCAAAGCGGTTGATCAAAAAAATTCGATCAAAGAATAATCAATATCAAGCCTTAATGGCTGCTTTTTTCTTTGTGGCCAGAATCAGATTTAGATTTTTTCTTACTGTCTTTATCAGACTCTTCTAGCTCGTCTGATGAAGGTCGATCAAAATGTTCCCAGCATGATTTAGTAGCTAATATATTGCTTTTGTTATCCAAGCAATACTCACGCATGATGCGTTTTTTTTGATCGCTGATGATGTAGCTTCTATAAAGCGTTTTGTCTCTCACATAAATAATGGCCGTTCTTGATTGAGGGCAGTACTGACCCAAAATACAAGCGCGCATGATATCGGTGCTTACATACAGTTCAACAGAAAGTATGGGTAGTTTTTTTCCAGAATGAGTAGCCACCAAACGCAATGCGCAAGTAGAGCCGGTAACAGGAGCTAACTTATCTTTCTCTGCCAACTGGGTGGCTTCTTCGGCTATAAGTTTTCTGAACCATTCACCGACAGTTCCGCGACAGATGAAATATTCTTCGGCGTCTGTTTTTTGAAAAGGCTCGATATAAGGGCGACGCTTGGAGTCAATATAAAACAGTGGCTCTTGGCCTTCAAAGGTTCTTTTTGGCCCACTTTTGGCGTGCGGTGCAGCACCTGCCGCGGCTGGTGCGTCCTCCGCATAGGCGTGCGTGCCCAGTCCAAGAAGGCCCAAGGACACGCAACACAACAAAATAAGACGACGCAGGCTCATAGCAACACCAATAGGATGACCCAAAGGGTATCGACAGGACAATCGGTGACTTGAGTTCATTCAACCTCGTAACAAGTGATGTCTTTGTGTAATTTGCCTTTTTCGGTCACGCAGTTTTGATTCACGAGCTTGCGGCTTATATCGGATATGAAGTAAGAGCGTCTTAACGCCTTGCCTTTTTCAACCAAATTGATACTTCTAAAGACGGGACAAATATTGCCTTTGATGCAACTCTTTAGTTCTTGGGGTGTGGTGAATAGATTGACGCTGATGCGACCAGGCATGAGGCTTTTATCTGTTCCGACGCTTACGATACAAGCATTGAAGTTCACAAAAGGCAATTCAACCAATTCAGAAAAGTAATTAGTTTCAGCTACCAAAAGTTCTAAAAACCAATCGGCAACGATGCCTTTGCATTCGTAGTAATCCAATTTGGGGTTGGTATGAACTAACTCGGTGAGAGGTCGCTTATCTTTGCCCAAGGTCAACATTGGGTCTTTGCCCGATGTAGGGGGGCGAGCCTTCAAAGACTTGAGGGCCTGAGAATCTTCGTTGTTGTCGGCAGCAACTTCTTCTTTCTTATCGGTTGCTTGCGAACTTGAAGTTTCAGTTTGCGCATTTCGCAAGGGAATAGGCTTGAATTTACTCTCGACCTTGTCTTCAGAACAGGCCAACAGTGCCGATACAAGAAGCAACAGAAACAGGAAATAGAACTTTTGAATTCTCATTGACTTGAACTTATGATGAAAACCAAGGCGTATTATGGGCTCAGGCTATCGGATATTCATCCACTAGCGCACAAAATTTTAAAGTCAATCGCTGGCCTGTGGTTTTTTACGTCTTTATTAAGTTGTGGAGGCGGGGGCGGGGGTGGAACTCCACAAGCCATGAGTCTATTGCCGCGTGAGCGAATTATTGAGTCATTCTCTACACGCATGTATATCAACGAACCCAAGTTGATGGCTTTTAAAAACCATGTTTTGTATGTGGCAAATTCGGGTGGAAACAATGTAGTCAAGATCGACACATCGGGGCAGCAAAGTTTATTTAATTTTGATGCGGGGCTTTCTTTTTCCAACCCAATCGGACTGTCGTTTAATACTTCGGGTGAGTTGTATGTGAGTTTTGTGCTTGCAGGAAGTGCAACCATTCGCAGATTTACTTCATCGGGTCATCAAGTGCCGACTTTTCGCGCATACAGCACAACCGGGCATTATGGAATTGTTTTAGATGCAAACAACAGTTTGTATCAAGTTGACACCACCAATGGTTTGATCAAAGACGGCGTTTTGATTTATGGCGCAGGCAACGCGGGTTATGCCACAGGATTTGCAGGAGTTGCGCAAAGAAACTCTTTGGTTTATGTCACCAATCAATCGACGAACGAAATCAAAGTGATTGATGCAAGCAATCAAGTGACAACGCTTCAGTTGAGTGGAAAAACGTTGTCACGACCCCATGGCCTTGCGTTTGATACTGAGGGCAACTTATTTGTTGTCAATTACGGATCTCAATCGGACGGATCAATCAGCAGCGTTAGTAAATTGGTCATCACCGGTCAAACTGCGGTGGTAACAGAGTTTGCATCTGCCGACAGTGCAGGGTTGTGCGCATCCGTGGGTGCCGCAATTGACGACGGTTTTATTTATGTGAGTAATGGCAACTGCTCTCTCTATCCTACGAGAAGCAATCGAATACAGCGCATTGAATTAAAAGTGAATTGAAACTGATTGAGCTTAACGTTTTTCAAATTGTGTTTTACCAAATAAATTTTCTTTTGCCTTGTCGTCGCTTTGCAGTGGCTTTCTGAGGTCAGCCAAAATTTCTACGCCGCGTTGAACCGCAGGGCGCGCGCCAATCTCATCAAACCATTTTTTGAGGTTTGGAAAATCAGCCCAATCAATACCTTGATTTTGCCAATTACGAAGCCAAGGAAATATCGACATATCAGCGATGGTGTAAGCGTCATCTGCAATGTATTTGCTTTTACCCAACTGCTTATCCATCACGCCGTACAAACGCTTGGCCTCGTTGGTGTATCGATTGATCGCGTATTCAATTTTTTCGGGCGCATAAATTCTGAAATGATGATTCTGTCCCAGCATAGGGCCCACACCACCCATTTGAAACATCAACCATTGAAGCACTTCAAATTTTCCTTTGTCTGAAGTCGGCATGAATTTTCCAAACTTTGAAGCGAGATAAACCAAAATCGCACCCGACTCAAACAAGTGAAACGGTTTTCCATCTGGACCGTTCGAATCCATCATGGCCGGAATCCTGTTGTTGGGACTCATCTCCAAAAAATGCGGCTGAAACTGTTCACCCTTGCCAATGTTGATGGGGTGAACATGCCAGTCTTTGCCCATACGCATGCCACACTCTTCAAGCATGATATGAATTTTGTGACCGTTGGGCGTGGGCCAAGAATAGACGTCAATCATTGAGGGCTCCTTTTAACTTCCGCGAGTAATGGGCATTTCAACGTCTTTTGTAAAAGTTGAAATGTGTCTGGCTAATTCGAGTTTGGCAATCGAGTTGCGGTGAACTTCATCGGGACCATCGGCGAGTCGCAACGTACGCTGATGCGCATACGAATACGCCAACGGGAAATCATCGCTCACACCACCTGCACCATGGGCTTGGATCGCCCAATCTATGATTTTGGTTGCCATGATCGGGGCAATCACTTTAATCATCGCGATTTCTGCTTTAGCTGTTTTGTTACCCACAGTGTCCATCATGTAAGCGGCCTTGAGTGTGAGCAAGCGCGCTTGTTCAATCATGATGCGCGACTCGGCAATACGTTCGTGCCAAACGCCTTGTGACGAAATAGGTTTGCCAAATGCAACACGACTGTTCAGACGCTTACACATCAACTCTAGTGCACGTTCTGCACTGCCGATGGTTCGCATGCAATGGTGAATGCGGCCTGGGCCTAAGCGGCCTTGTGCAATTTCAAATCCACGGCCTTCACCGAGCATTAGATTGGCTGCAGGAACTCTCACATTCTTTAAAACAATTTCCATATGACCGTGCGGTGCATCGTCGTAACCAAAAACCGTTAAGGGACGCAAAATTTCGATGCCAGGTGTCTTGGCGGGTACCACGATCATGCTTTGTTGAGAATGGCGTGGTGCATCGGGATCTGTTTTTCCCATCACAATATAAACAGCGCAGCGCGGATCCCCTGCACCAGAGCTCCACCATTTGCGACCATTGATCACATAGTGATCGCCGTCTCTCTTGATACTGCACTGAATATTGGTGGCGTCGGATGAAGCCACATCGGGTTCAGTCATTAAAAACGCAGAACGAATTTCACCTCTGAGCAAAGGCTCAAGCCATTCGTCTTTGATGGCTTCGCTGGCATAACGCTCCAGTGTCTCCATGTTGCCCGTATCGGGCGCAGAGCAATTAAAAATTTCTGCGGCAAATGGAACACGCCCCATGATTTCACACAAAGGTGCATATTCAAGGTTTGACAATCCTTGGGGTGCACGTTTGCTGTGTGGCAAAAATAAATTCCAAAGCCCCGCTTTGCGAGCCAATGGTTTGAGTTCTTCAACAATGCGTGTGGGAATCCACGCATTGCCTTTGGCACGGTTTTCAGCAATTTCTGCAAAAAAACGATTCTCATTGGGATAGATGTGCTCTTCCATAAAGGCCAATAGCCTTGATTGGAGTTGTTTGACTTTGTCGGTGTAATCAAAGTTCATATTTTTTCCCTGTTCGTTTTTTTGTTTAAGCGTGTTGTGCATACTTCCAAGCCAACTGTGCCATTGGCTTGGCTCCAGCGCCCGAGGCTTTCGCCTGTTCACTTGAAGCGGTTCCATCTTCAACACGTTTCGCAATACCTTGCAAAATCGCAGCGATACGAAACATGTTGTAAGCGAGATAAAAATTCCAGTCAATCCTTAATGCGTCAGGTGTCGTAAACCCTGTGTGGTCACAATACCTTTGGATGTATTCATCTTCTTGGGGTATACCCAAGGTTTTTAAATCAAGACCGCCAATTCCCCTGAAGTTTCCAGGTTCAATATGCCAAGCCATGCAGTGATAACTGAAGTCAGCCAAAGGGTGTCCCAAGGTTGACAGTTCCCAATCTAAAACAGCTTTGATGCGGGGTTGTTGCTCATCAAAGATGAGGTTGTCTAGACGATAGTCACCGTGAACGATGCTTGTTTTTCCATCGCGCGCGCTCTCAGGCATGTTGGCAGGTAACCAAGCCATGAGCTTGTCCATTTCTGGAATGTCTTGTGTCACGGAGGCTACATATTGTTTGCTCCAGCGACCGATTTGACGCTCAAAGTAGTTGCCGGGTTTGCCATATGTCTCCAAACCCTGGGCTTGGTAATTAACGCGATGCAACTCGGCAATCACACGATTCATTTCTAAATAAATGTCGCGACGTTGTTGCGTTGTCATGCCAGGCAAGGATTGTTCCCACAGCACACGACCTTGCACAAACTCCATCACATAAAAAGCGCGTCCTATGATTGATTCGTCTTCACACAACACGTGCATTTGGGCCACAGGTACATGCGTACTTTGCAGTCCCTTCATGACTTTGTATTCTCTTTCGATGGCGTGTGCAGAGGGCAACAACTTGGCAACAGGCCCGGGTTTGGCTCGCATCACATAATTAGTTTTGGGAGTGATCAGTTGATAAGTGGGGTTCGATTGTCCACCCTTAAACATTTGTACGCTCAGTGGCCCTTCAAACCCAGGCATATGAGCATGAAGCCATTTTTCTATTTGTGGGATATCAAAGCGGTGAGCACCGCTGACCTCACGCGTTCCAATGAAATTATCGTAATTGCTCATGTTATTGCTCGATTTCACTGATCCGCATCAATATTTCTCGGTTGCGAACTACAAGACCACCTGGTTCAATTCGAATGGCTTCTTCTCGTTCCATCGATTTGAGTTCTTGATTGACGCGTTGACGCGACGCACCTAAGAGTTGTGCCAATTCTTCTTGTGCCAAATGCAAACCAATGCGAATTTCTTGCGCATTGTTTAAGCATGGTACCCCATAACTTCTAACCAAATGCAACAACTGTTTAGCCAATCTGGAGCGCAAAGGCAAAGTATTGAGATCTTCAACCAAGCCAAACAATTGTCGAATTCTTCGCGCTTGTAGGCGCAACATCGCTTGATAAAACTCCACGTGTTGATCCAGAATTTTTTGGAAATCGGCTCTGGCAACACACAATATTGTGGTGTCTCCATGCGCATAAACATCATGTGTTCTGCTGTCGCCATCCAAAATAGAAACATCACCAAACCATATGCCGGGCTCTACATAAGTGAATGTGATTTGTTTGCCAGACAAAGAGGTGGAACTCACGCGCACAGCACCTTTTGCACAGGCCATCCACTCTTCTGGCGTATCACCGCGAGCAGAAATCAGATCCCCGTCTTTGAGTCGACGCACAAAAGAAAATCGAAGAATGTCGTGTCGCAATGAAGGCGAAAGCGACGAGAACCAGCGACCTGTGTTGATCGCTTCGCGTTCTTCAATGGTCAAAATAGGATCATCCATCTCGGTTTTATTCCTTGTAGTTGGGTTTTGTTTTGTCAAAAAAAGCTTGAATACCGATGCCTGAATTGGGATGGTGAAGATTTTTCACAAACTGATCCCTCTCTTGGCGAAGGTGCTGGTTTAAATGAAGTTCTTGTGACTCATTGAGTAATTCTTTGATGCTCGCCAACGAATTGGGCGCGCGTTGATTGAGTCGCTCTGCTAATTCAAGCGCTTTATTAAAGGCTTGACCTGGATCGGTGATTGAATTGATCACCCCCCATTTATGGAGTTGTTGTGCGGATACTTTTTCGCCTAACATCAAAATTTGACTGGACAATTGGCGCGGAAGTTGTTTGCCTAAACTCCAACTGCCCCCCCCATCGGGCGATAAAGCAATGTTGCTGTAGGCCATGACAAAAACCGCATCACTGGCGGCGACCACAAAATCACACATCAACGCCAACGAAAAGCCAGCGCCTGCTGCCGCACCTTCCACTGATGCAATCACAGGTTTTGGAAAACTTCGAATTACTTCCATCCAATTGTGCAATCCGTCAATACTTTGCGATTGAACTTCGGGTGCTTTTTCTCGATTACCCAGGAGTCGTTGCAAATTGCCGCCCGAACAAAAAGAAGATCCTTCGCCCGTGATGATGACGCTGTGAATATCACGAGAACTTTCTGCAACATTGAGTGCTTCAATACCCGCACCACATATTTCAGGCCCTAATGCATTGCGAGACTCAGGATTTGAAATCGTGAGAATCAAAGTTTGATCGACAGTTGAACTTTTGAGTTGTGCAGACATGAAATTTAACTTTCTACATGCAACAGACTTAAAGCTAAAACACCTCTGCGCTTTAACCATGGGCTGGGGCGATAACGAGGGTCACCGTAAACAGTCTGAAGATTAAAAAGTATTTCTAAAATATTGGCAGGGCCTAACAAATCACCCAAGGCCAATGGCCCCATGGGATAACCCAAGCCCAACATCACCGCAATATCCAAATCATGGGGTGAACAGATGCCTTGTTGGCACATATCGGATGCGATATTAATAATGGCAGCAACCACGCGTTGCGTCACAAAGCCACCGCTGTCTTTGATCACACTTACAGGCTTGCCGTCTTTTGCAAACAAGGCGTGGGCTGCTTGTTGCATATCTAAACGCGTTGAAGGGTTGGTGGCAAGTACGCGTCTACGAGTGGATTGATCGTCAAAGAGTAAATCAATGCCTACGGTTCGCGCAGGATCGAGCCCCTCGACAACCGCAATCGTGGTGATATCAAAACCCAATGGCGCAACCAAACACAATGCTTGAGGCGAGGGCATTGCAGCTGTTTCAATGGTAACGCCTAATTTTTTTAAAAGTTCATACAACTGTGCGCGCCTAGCAGCACGTGAAGACACCCAGACGGGTGGAATCACATCGACCTGTGGTGTTGATGGTTCTGGCTCTGTTTGCGCAACGCAGTTTGAATAGGCATAAAAACCAGCGCCGACTTTTTTGCCGATGACGCCACCCGCAAGTCGTTGCGCGGTGATGTAACTGGGCCTGTAACGGGGCTCTTGATAGTATTGTTGATAGATGGATTCCATCACAGGATGCGATACATCTAAGGCAGTTAAATCCATCAGTTCAAACGGACCCAATTTAAAACCCACTTGATCTTTTAAAATTCGATCGACTGTTGCAAAATTGGATACGCTTTCAGAAATAATTCTAAGGGCTTCGGTTCCAAAGCCGCGACCTGCATGATTCACAATAAAACCAGGCGTGTCTTGGGCCATCACTGCGGTGTGTCCGAGTTGCTTGGCATAAGCCATTAAATCGGCACAAATTTTGGCTTGTGTTTTTAATCCAGCAACGACTTCAACCACTTTCATCAGCGGAACAGGATTGAAGAAATGAAATCCTGCAAATCGTTCAGGGTGATTCAATCGTGCTGCAATCGAGGTGATAGACAGTGATGAAGTGTTGGACGCGAAGACGGTTTGTGTTGATGTGAGTTTTTCAAGTTCGGCAAAGAAAGCTTGCTTGATTTCTAGCTTTTCGACAATGGCTTCAATGATTAAGTTTGCAGGTTTTAAATTACTTAATTGATCGGCAACCACTAATTGACTAGACCACAAACGAACCTGCTCAGCATTGACTCGATCTTTGGCTAGTAATTTTTGCCACTGATCCATGATGCTTGTTTTGGCTGCATGGGCCGTATTGGGTTGGGTATCGAGTAATAAAACCTTGCTTCCCGCTTGCGCCGCAATTTGAGCAATTCCTTTGCCCATAGCGCCAGTTCCAACAATACCGATAATTGGATAAATTAGATTCATAAACTCATTATCGCAGAGGCTTTCAGCCAAAAGTCCATGCGCTGTTGCTTAGATTTTTAAGGCCTCTGGATTGCAAATATTCGTTGGAGTGCCATTGATGAAGTTGGTAACATTTTCAAAGGCTGTGCCAAAATAAAGTTCATAGGATTCTTGCTCGACATAACCGATATGCGGCGTACAAATACAATTTTCGATTCGTAAAAGCGAATGGCCTTGCAAAATTGGCTCACTTTCAAATACGTCAATGGCCGCCATGCCAGGGCGACCTCTGTTGAGCGCAGAAACCAATGCGTTTTCTTGAACCAATTCTGCGCGTGAAGTATTCACAAACAAAGACGTGAGCTTCATCACTGATAGGTCTTGCAATGTGACAATGTCTCGCGTGGCTTCGTTGAGACGAAGATGAATCGTTAAAACATCTGACATTGCAAAAAAATCTTGTTTGCTGCTTGCCGCAGAAAAACCATGGGCGACTGCCGTGGCTCTTGAAGTTTCACTGCCCCATACAACGATATTCATACCAAAAACTTTTCCGTAACTGGCGATGAGTTGCCCGATTTTTCCATAGCCCCAAATGCCTAGGGTTTTGTCACGCAAGACAGTGCCCAAGCCAAAGTTGGTGGGCATAGAGCCAGATTTCAGCCCCGATTGTTGCCAAGCGCCGTATTTGAGGTTGCTGATGTATTGTGGAAGCCGGCGCATTGCCGCCATGATGAGTGCCCAAGTGAGTTCCGCGGGCGCAACAGGTGAGCCTGTTCCTTCGGCAATGGCAATTCCTTTATCGGTGCACGCGGCGATATCGATATGGCCGGAGACTTTGCCTGTTTGTGAAATCATTTTGAGTCGAGGCAGTCGCTCGATCAATTGTTTGGTGATTTGGGTTCGCTCTCGAATAAGAACTATGACATCAGCGTCTTTGAGGCGCACCGAAAGTTGGCCAACGCCTTTGACGGTATTGGTAAAAACTTTGGGTCTATGCGGCAAAAGCTTTGAGACGCAATCGAGTTTTCTGACGACATCTTGGTAGTCGTCTAGTATCACAATGTTCATGGTGCTAATTGTGCCTCTTTTGGCAGCACCATGGGGGCGAAATCTTATTAGTGTTTGACCCGATGATGGCCGTGCTCTTGATGAGATGCGCTGTCAACGACAACACCATGATCGATAGATCTGTTGTTTTGAGTCGGTTGATTAGGAATATGCGGCAATAAAATGAAATTGCGAATGACATATTCAGTCATGATGAACAATTTGTTGAGACTCCAAATAGCGATATTCATTTTTTCTCTCCTTAAATAAACGAGGTGTTGCGAATAAGACCTACGGCGAGGCCTTCAATTTCAAATGGGTCGCCTGGTTTGACGACGATGGTTGGAAAATCTGGGTTTTCGGGATGAAGTTCAATCAAATGGGACGTTTTGAGTAAGCGCTTGACCGTGACTTCTTCCCCTAAACGTGCGACAACAATTTGACCGTTGCGTGCATCTTTTGTTGCTTGTACGGCCAATAAATCGCCATCTAAGATGCCAACGTCACGCATAGACATGCCTCTAACTTGTAAGAGGTAATCTGGTTTTTTGTCGAATAGATTGGCTTGGACGTGATAAGTTTGACTGATATGCTCTTGAGCCAAAATGGGTGAGCCCGCTGCGACGCGGCCAATGAGCGGTAAAGCAAGTTGTGACAAACCTTGCAAGGGGAGTGAAAATTGCAGGTGTGCCGATGAGTTTCTGTAGCCGTCGTGTTTGTTGATTCGAATGCCCCGCGATGTGCCGCTTAAGAGTTCAATGGCCCCTTTTTTGGCTAAAGCTTGCAGGTGGTCTTCAGCTGCATTGGGCGATTTGAAGCCGAGTTGGGTGGCGATTTCGGCGCGCGTGGGGGGTGACCCCGTTTGGACAATGGTGTTTTGAATCAAATCAAAAATTTGTTGTTGTCGGGCGGTGAGTTTGTAATGATCCATTGACTGAACTCCTGCAAAATGGGCTGGGAAATCGAAGCTGTTTTTTTATACAGTAACTGTATTTTTAACCAGTTTTTTATAAAAAGCAAGCAATCTTCATGAAATCACATCAAAAAGTCATTATTTTGGGCACAGGGGGAACGATTGCAGGCTTGGCGCCATCGTCTGGAGAGCTTTTCGAATACAAAGCCGCTCAGGTGGACGTTGCGTCCTTGCTACAAGGCGTGGCTTTGCCGCCGGAAATAGACGTTTTGTCTGAGCAAGTGGCTCAGATAGACAGTAAAAACATGAATGCCCAGGTTTGGAGAGGCCTCATTGATCGCGTGTTGCATTGGCAAAGTCAAATTGATGTCGCGGGTATCGTCATCACGCACGGGACTGACACCATCGAAGAGACTGCTTTTTTATTGGCGTGTATGGCGTCATCTTCTAAACCCATTGTGTTGACTTGCGCCATGTTGCCTGCCAATGCGTCCAAAGCCGATGGCCCCAAAAATTTAGCTGATGCGATTGTTTGGGCTTGTGATTCAAATAACCAAGGTGTGAGCGTTGTATGTGCAGGTCAGATACACGAAGCGTGGTGGATTCAAAAAATTTATACCGACCAACTCGATGCTTTTGATAGCGGTGTACATGGTGCGTGGGGTGTGATTCAAAACGGACAAATCGTATTGAATAGAAAAATCTCCAAGATTAATTTTGATTTTCAAACTCCTTCCCCCCAGTTTGTTGTTCAAACTTCCGATTGGCCCCGAGTTTGGTTAATTCCCAATCACAGCGGTAGTGAGGATTTACAAGTGCTGGCATGGCTTGAATATGCACAATCGCACGCACTAAAAATTAATGGCATTGTGTTGGCAGGAACCGGCAATGGAACAGCTAACGATGCACTAGAGCGAACGCTCAACCATGCACAATCTTTAGGTATCCAAGTGTGGCGATCAAGTCGTTGCTATCAAGGCATTCAAAGAAAACAAAAAGCCGATGCTTTCACATCGGCTGGATATTGGAGTCCTTACAAAGCACGAATCGCTTTGTTATTGGACTTACTCTATCAACTTGAAAGCGCTTCAAAAGCGCGTGCTTTGATTTGATCAACTGAGCCAACACCTGAGATGCAACGATACTGGGGTGCTTGCTTGGGTGATGATTTGGCCCATTGCGAATAGTAATCAACCAAGGGACGCGTTTGATCGGAATAAACAGCCAAGCGTTTGGTGACGGTTTCTTCTTTGTCGTCGTCGCGTTGAATTAACGGTTCGCCCGTCACATCATCTTTGCCATCAACTTTGGGCGGATTGAATTGCGTGTGATAGGTGCGACCACTCGCCACATGCACGCGTCTACCAATCATGCGTTGAATGATGGCATCAAATGGCACATCAATTTCTAAGACATAGTCCAAATGAACAACTGCGGCCTTCATCGCATCGGCTTGTGGGATTGTTCTTGGAAAACCATCAAACAAAAATCCGTTGGCGCAATCGGCTTGTGTAATGCGTTCTTTGACAAGACCAATAATGATGTCGTCACTCACCAAAGCGCCCGAGTCCATGACTTTTTTTGCTGCAACGCCCATGGGTGAGCCCGCTTTAACTGCTGCTCTGAGCATATCGCCTGTTGAAATTTGCGGTATCGAAAAATGTTGGCAAATGAACGTGGCTTGCGTGCCTTTTCCTGCGCCTGGCGCTCCAAGCAAAATAAGTTTCATAGAAATCCTTTGGGCCTCTTCGGAGATTGTGTAAGCCTTGTTCAGGGTTTTTTTGGAGAGGATATCACGACAGCACTTTTAAAATGCTTACAAGGTCTTACTCATCATTTCGCGAACGCGTTCGAGATCTTCTGGCGTATCGACGCCAGGCGCGGGTGATAAAAGCGTCTTGTAGACGGCAATTTTATGACCGTGGGACAGTGCACGCAACTGTTCTAAATTTTCTGATTGCTCGAGTTGACTGGGCGACATACTAGGGAATGCCCTGAGAAATTTTGCGCGGTATGAATAAATGCCTAAGTGTCTGAGTGGTTGACCCGCATCCATTTTTTGAGAGCCTGTGGTCCATCCATCTCGCCAGTAGGGGATGGGCGCACGGCTGAAGTACAAAGCTTTGTTTTCATGATCAAGTACCACTTTAACGACGTTGGGATTTAAAAAATCTTCCAAGGTTTCAATGGGGTGCGCCACAGTTGCGATGGAGCAATCGCGATGTTGCGTGAGCAGTTGAGCGACATCGTTGATTAAATCGGGATTAATGAGCGGTTCATCGCCTTGAACATTAACCACAACCTCATCGTCTTGAACGCCTAAAAGTTGTGAGGCTTGTGCGACTCGATCGCTACCCGATAAATGATTTTGGTGGGTCAAGATTGCTTGAATGCCATGTTGTTGGCAGGCTTCAATGATTTGCGGATCGTCGCCTGCAACGACAACTTGCTGGGCCTTGGAGGCCAACGCGCGTCGTGCCACATGAACAACCATGGGAATACCGTGAATCAGTGCCAAAGGCTTATTGGGTAAACGTGTCGAGGCCAATCGAGCAGGAATAAAAACCCAAAAACTCATGAAGACGTGCCTTCAATTTCAGCATCGGTGAGGGTACGTGCCTCGGCTTCGAGTAAAACAGGTATGCCGTCTTTGATGGGGTACGCCAATCTAGCGCTTCTAGAAATTAATTCTTGACGCTCGCGGTTGTAGTCGAGTGGTCCCTTGGTGACGGGGCAAACGATCAATTCAAGTAATTTAATGTCCATGGTTCGATGATAACTTCAAGTGGACTTCGCGATCAATCTCTTGCAACATTTTGGGTGATAGAACACAAACGAGTGGTACAGACCAAATTTGCGGAAAACGATCCCACAATTTAACTGCATCTTTTTCTGTGCACAAAAGATCTTTTGAAAGAGAAGGCATTTGCCAATCACTCAAATTGGCGTGATCGGGTAGTGAAAAAGTGTGATCAAGCGATAGGCCTTTTTGCGTCAACATTTCAAAAAAAGAGGAGGGGTTGGCAATGCCTGCCAATGCATTCACACGATGACCTTGCCAATCGGCAATTTTTTTTTGTTCGCCTCGACCGTTAATGGCAACATCGCTCAAAAATCTTTCAAGGGTGTGACCTTTTAGATCAGGACACGAGGGCGCTACCGCAATCCATTGGAAAGTATGGGCGCGGGGAATGATGGGCCAAGGACCTCGCAGTGGCCCCGCAGGTAGCAACCATCCATTGCCCAATCCGCGTTGATCAAATACACAAATCGAAAAATCATAATTCCAATGGTGTTGAAGACCATCGTCGCTGATGACCAGTTTCACATCGGGATGTGCTGCACACAAAATCAACACCGCAGCACTTCGATCTTCACCTACATACACAGGCATCTTGTATTTTTTGTAGACCAACAAAGGCTCATCGCCCACTTCAAGCGCTGATCGCATAGCAGACACTTCAATCACACCTGTTGTCGTTCGACCATAGCCGCGAGACACCACGCCCACCTTGAGGTCTTGTTTTTGAAAATGCTCAAGCAGTGCCATAACGACGGGTGTTTTACCTGCGCCACCCACTACAACATTACCAACGACCAAGATAGGGACCGGCAATTTTGAAGCTTCTAAATGGCGATAGCGCCAGCCATGAATGAAAAGAAGTAACAAATAAATTTGTGAAATTGGCCACAAAAGACAAGCCAACCAACCGCGTCGCAACCAAGCCGATGTCAAGCTTTGATGGATGGATGGCATCATGAATATAAAAAAGGGTTAACGCGCTGCGTTTGATTGCTGAGTTGCAAAAGTAATTTGACCCAGGCCCGCACGTTGTGCAGCCTCCATCACATGGATCACCGCTTGATGCGTGGCTTTTGCATCAGCATTGATAATCAAAACAGGTTGTGACAAATCTTTGGATGCTTTAGTGAGGGCCTTTGCAAGCGACTCCACTTGCGTATCCATCACCACGTGGCCTTGAAGAACGTAGCGACCATCGGAAGAAACGCCAATATGAACTTCACGATTTTTGGCTTGTAAATTTTTTGTATCGGCAACAGGTAGGTTGAGTTGTATTTCGGTGAGTTTGCTGTAGGTGGTGCTGAGCACCAAAAAAATAACCACCACCAGCAAAACATCAATGAATGGAATCAGATTGATTTCAGGTTCAAGAGTTTTTTGCTTGGAAAATTTCATATCTTTAATTTTTTGATTGTGTTTTAACCAAATGACTCACTATTTGTTCGCCTGCGAGTTCGAGCATCAACACATACCCATCCACTTTGGCTTTGAGATGGCGCCAAACCGCCAACGTGGGAATCGCAATGAGCAGGCCAAAAGCGGTGTTGTAGAGGGCAACAGAAATACCATGCGCCATTTGTGCAGGCGCATTAGCCCCCGTTGTTTGAGCTCCAAAAATTTCAATCATGCCAACCACTGTTCCGAGTAAACCCAATAATGGGGAGGCGGACGCAATTGTGCCCAGTGTTGGTAAATAGTTTTCGAGTCGATGCGCAATGCTTCGACCCATTATTTCCACTTGGTTTTTGAGTTCTTGATCTGTGCAATCGGGGTTATTCTTTTTGATCTCAAGCGCTTTTGCTAGGAGTTGACCTAAATCGGAATGCTCGGCTAATTTATCGATCATATCGGTTGAAGGCATATTGGCCGTCGAAATCGTCATGACCTCTTCAAGTAAATGTGGGGGCAATACTTGTTGTTGTCTGAGTTGAATCAATCTTTCAACAATCAGTGCCAGTGCAACAACAGAGCAACCTAATAAAGGCCACATGGGCCATCCTGCAGCTTGTACAATTGAAAACAATCAGTTCTCCTTAAAAAAAATTAATTATCGCAGAGCCGATGTCCACACGAAATGTGGATAACTATGTGGGTAACTCATCTCGAAGCTGCAAAAGTGCACGTCATCATTCATTGTGACTGGAAAGTGCAACAATTAGGCAATACAATTTCTTTATAAATCATAGAGTTAACACTAGATTACTGGCATCTGGCGTCATTTGATCTGTTTTACCAAGGTGGGTATCATGAGAACTTCAATTATTCAATTCCTACATTTGAAATGTCCGAAACCGCATTGATTCGTCAAAGAAAAATATGGACTGTCTCAGCCTTGTGCCTTGCAGTTTCTGATGCACTCAATTCGCGATTCAATCCAATCGATGTGAGTGGCGAGCTTTCAAGCTTCACTCGCGCCTCCAGTGGACATCTTTACTTTTCTTTAAAAGACGCTAGCGGACAACTTCGATGTGCGATGTTCAAGCGATCGGCCTCTCTTTTAACTTTCAATCCCAAAGAAGGCCAGCGCGTTGAAGTCACTGGGAAAATTGGCGTCTATGAAGCGCGCGGTGATTTGCAACTCGTGGTTGAGTCCATGCGCCCCATTGGCCAAGGTGACTTATTCGAGCAATATTTGCAACTTAAAGCCAAGCTTGAGGCAGAGGGTATTTTTGATCCAGCTACAAAAAAAGTATTGATCGTAAAACCTCGAAAAATTGGACTCGTTACATCCAAAGGAGCGGCGGCATTGCACGATGTGGCCACAGCTCTTAGGCGTCGTGTACCGCACATACCCGTTGTTTTTGCACCTTCATTGGTGCAAGGTCAAGATGCCGTTGCCCCTTTGATTCAATCTTTAGAGTATCTTTATCAACAGCCCGACATTGACGTGATTTTGTTGGTACGAGGCGGCGGCTCAATCGATGACCTTTGGTGTTTTAACGATGAGGCCTTGGCTCGAGTGATCGTAAACAGTCCTGTTCCTGTGGTCACGGGTATTGGTCATGAAACAGATTTCACCATTGCAGATTTTTGCGCCGATGTGCGAGCTCCCACACCCACGGCTGCCGCTGAACTCTGTGCAACCAGTCAAGTGGAGTTAATCGATCGAATGAATCAATACGCACAACTCTTAACGGAAGCTATTTACAAGCGAATCGATGGATTGGCTCAGCGTTTAGATCAAATTCAATCTAAGTTAGGTCGACCTTCCACTTGGATTCATTTGCAACATCGTGAGTTACAAAAAAATGCACAGGCCTTGAGTCGTGTTGCACATCAAAGCTGTGTGTCCCAACAGCATCGAACTTCTATTCTTCGTTCCACAGCACAACAACGCGTGCAAAGGTATTTAGACCAATACAAACACCATTTAAGCCACAATCAAGAACAATTAAAGCTTTTGGATCCTCGCCTGGTTTTACAGCGCGGCTATACATGGCTCACCAATGAAAAAGGAGAGTCCGTTTATCAAATGTCACAACTGAGTGTGTCGCAATCTATTTCGGGAACTTTGGTTGATGGCGAAGTCAAAATGTTGGTGACCCAGATCAAGCCTTCAGAAAAAAATAAGTTTGAAAGCAAAAATTTTATTTAGCAATAAACGGTGTGCCTTGAAGTCGAAATCCTGCGCCGATTGATTTCTTTTGAAACCAGCCTTGATGCATTTCCAACACAAATCGAACAGGCTTGATTGAACAATGCGATTGCGTGGTTTGTGGCGCCATATCGGCCAAATTAGCGATAGTCCCATCTTCTTCGACAAATGCCGCTGTCAAGGGCAATAAAGTATTTTTCATCCAAAA
This sequence comes from Betaproteobacteria bacterium, assembly GCA_009921265.1. Classification (GTDB taxonomy): domain Bacteria; phylum Pseudomonadota; class Gammaproteobacteria; order Burkholderiales; family Burkholderiaceae_C; genus Limnohabitans. The sequence continues at coordinate 47,374 of RFYV01000018.1, forward strand.
GCATTGAATAGATGGTTGATCGAACACAAACAGCATGCCTTCGTGTTGAGGCATATTTTCGCGATGCATTAATCCAATCGAGCGTTGCATGTCGTTGGCTGCAACTTGCGCATCTATTTGAAACATGCCTACAGACAATTTCACGCGTGGCAAATTGAGTTGAGGCGTGTTTTGGGCTTGGACGCCTAAGCACAGGGCGATGGAGGCGATGAAAAAAAATACTTTCTGCTTCATAAGATGGGTTCGATGCGATAGGTTTTGAGGAGTATTGAGGCTACCATGACTTTGGGATCTGCACCCGAGCGACATTCGAAAAGGTTCGCGGGGTTAGAATACCTGGTACGTTGCCTGCATTTCAAATGGTTGGAGTGCCAAGGATTTCCTAACTTCTGCGGAGACTAAATTCATGTATCAGCACATCAAAGTGCCCACCCAAGGTGAAAAAATTGTTGTCAACAAGGACATTTCTTTGTCTGTTCCCGATCAACCCATCATTCCTTATATCGAAGGCGATGGTACGGGATTTGATATCACACCGGTTATGCTCAAAGTCGTTGACGCCGCTGTTGCAAAAGCTTATGGCGGCAAAAGAAAAATCCATTGGATGGAAGTTTACGCAGGCGAAAAATCCACCAAAATTTACGGCCCAGACGTTTGGTTGCCCGAAGAAACCCTCAAGGTATTGCGCGAGTATGTGGTGTCCATCAAAGGCCCACTCACCACGCCAGTTGGCGGTGGTATTCGTTCGCTCAACGTTGCATTGCGGCAAGAACTCGATTTGTATGTCTGTCTTCGCCCTGTTCAATATTTCAAGGGTGTTCCTTCACCCTTGCGTGAACCCGAAAAAACCAACATGGTGATCTTCCGCGAAAATTCAGAAGACATTTATGCGGGTATCGAGTATGAATCACAAAGCGCTGATGCCAAAAAACTCATTCAATTTCTCACTAAAGAGATGGGCGTCAAAAAAATTCGCTTCCCCAACACGTCAGCTATTGGTATCAAGCCTGTATCCAGCGAAGGTACCGAGCGACTCGTTCGCAAGGCCATTCAATACACCATCGACAATGACAAGCCAAGTTTGACGATTGTTCACAAGGGCAACATCATGAAGTTCACCGAAGGTGGATTCCGTGATTGGGCCTATGCATTGGCTCAAAAAGAATTTGGCGCGCAGTTGATTGACGGTGGACCATGGTGCAAATTCAAAAACCCCAAAACAGGAAAAGAAATCATCATCAAGGATGTGATTGCTGATGCGTTCTTGCAGCAAATTTTGTTGCGCCCTGCTGAGTACAGCGTGATTGCCACTCTCAACCTCAATGGTGATTACGTCTCTGACGCATTAGCTGCTCAGGTCGGTGGCATTGGTATTGCCCCAGGCGCTAATATGTCTGATTCTGTTGCTTGTTTTGAAGCAACGCATGGTACAGCGCCCAAATATGCTGGCAAAGACTATGTCAATCCAGGTTCAGAAATTCTTTCAGCCGAAATGATGCTTCGTCACATGGGCTGGAAGGAGGCCGCTGACATGATTATTTCATCGATGGAAAAATCGATTCTGAGCAAAAAAGTGACCTATGACTTTGCTCGATTGATGGACGGTGCAAATCAGGTGAGTTGTTCTGGCTTTGGCCAAGTGATGATTGACCATATGTAATAGCGTACAA
>RFYV01000171.1 GCA_009921265.1 Betaproteobacteria bacterium
ACGTCACAGCAGAAGCGAGTAACGGCGCCTTGCTTGAATTGCGATATGAGCAGAAAGGCAATATTAGGCCTTGGGACAAAACGCTGCTAATTCGCGTGCAACTTGGATTTTTACGCGAAGGCGATCAGATTGTCATTCGCATAGGAGATCAGCGGCAAGGTTCACCTGGCATACGCGTGCAAACATTCACTGAACCCACATTTGAGTTCAAAGTATTAGTAGATGCTTTTGCCACGTACAACTATGTAGAGTTGCCTAACCAACCCTTCGTTCCTATCGTCGCTGGACCGGTAGTTTTGTACAAAGCACTGCTGCCAACTGAACGACTCATAGGCACAAAATTTAAACTCGGCTTTAAAGGGGAAGACCGCTGGGGTAATCCAGCCCATCAGGTAAAGGGGCGCTTTTTTCTGCATGCCTCATTACCCACAAAGGGTTTACCTGAATTCATTGATTTAAGCGAAGGTCCTCGAGCTCATATCATTAACGGCCTTAGCGCAGAGCAGACCGGTGAATTGATCATCACCATCACAGATGCCACTGGCTTGACTCTTTGTCGCTCCAATCCCTTGCGAATATCGTCTCAATTGAGCTTGCAACCTTTCTGGGCAGATTTGCACGGTCAATCAGAAGAAACCATTGGTACCAATGGCGCAAAAGAACTCATTGAATTTGCCAAAGACATCGCCTTCTTAGACGTCATGAGTCACCAAGGCAATGACTTTCAAATCACCACACCATTTTGGCAAGAACTCAACCGCTTAACCGCACAGTTCAACAAAAATGGGGAGTTTGTCATTTTTCCTGGCTATGAGTGGTCAGGCAATACAGGCCTGGGTGGAGACCGCAATGTGATGTTCATGAAAGAAGGAAGGCAAATTCATCGCTCACACCATGCTTTGGTTGAAGACATGTCTGACGTGGAAACCGATGCCAACAGCGCCGTTGATTTATTCAAAGCTCTAGAAAACGAAGACTGCGTCGTGTTTGCGCACATTGGTGGTCGCTATGCCGATATCACAATTGCGCACGATAGCAAGATAGAACGATCGGTTGAGGTCCATTCTGATTGGGGTACTTTTGAGTGGTTACTACAAGATGCTTTTGAACAAGGCTACCGGGTTGGTATTTTGGCCAACTCCGACGGACACAAAGGCAGACACGGCGCAAGTCACCCGGGCGCTTCGCTGTTTGGAGCCTATGGCGGGCTATCTTGCTTACTGGCAAAAGACCTTTCCCGTGAATCAATTTTTGCAGCCCTACGCAACAGACATCATTACGCGACAACAGGAACTCGCGCTTATTTGTCAACTAAAGTCCAATTCAATCAATCGGCCTCGCTTTACAACGACGACCCCAACATGGGCGGCACTGTCTGCGCACAAGTCACAGAGGCCATGATGGGTGATATATTGAGTTGCAAAGATGAAACAGTGACTTTTGAAATTGAAGTTTCTGCTGGTGCGCCCATTGAACGAATTGAAATACGCAACCGCACAAAGGTCATAGAAACATGGCGCCCCTATGGGGAGGCTGAGCTAGGTAGCCGCATTCGCATCATTTGGGAAGGCTCCGAATACCGCGGCCGCGGCCGACAAACAGTTTGGGATGGGCAAGCTAGTTTCAAAGGCAACGAGGTGCTTTCATTTACTTCGATCAATATGTGGAATTTGGACAAACAAATTCACCAATCAGGGAAAAGTGAACTAACTTGGAAAGCTTTGACTACAGGCGGTTTCGGTGGCGCCGATATCGTGCTCAAAGATCCAAAATCAGGGGCCATCCATCTGAAAACACCCCTGATTGATGCCTCTATCAACATCCAAGACATTGGCCTTGAGGACATTGTGCTTTCAACAGGTGGAGGCATTCAACGACAAGCAAGGGTATTTAGACTCCCTGATGAAAACTCAACACGCAGCGTGAAAATCAAACATGAGATCCAAAGAAATCGCGTCACCGAAGATGCTTTGTATGTCTGCGTCACTCTTGAAGATGGGCATTTCATTTGGTCCAGCCCCATCTATTTGTTAAATGACTAACTTATTCAAACTTACTGACTATCTCACTATGCTCAAATTTTTACCATCAACAGCGATTGCTTTTTTTGCTTTAACAATAAGCTTTGCAACACTAGCACAAACCTATCCTGTCAGGCCCATAAAGTTTCTTGTTCCTTTAGCAGCAGGCAGTACCGCCGACATTCTTTCAAGAACCATTGGTGCAGAATTGGCACGCGAATTGGGTCAAG
>RFYV01000172.1 GCA_009921265.1 Betaproteobacteria bacterium
TATTGTTTTTGTAAAATCTTTTGATAATGGAGTTCTCATCAAACGTGTGCCTTGTTGATTCGGTCCAGGATTTAACTTTTTCGTTGTATTTGTAAAAGCTAATATCTCTGATGTAAGAGGGTGAGAGTACAACAAACTCAAGGTCGTTCAGGTTGACATGGTGCTCGGTTTTTATTTTGATCCAATATGTTTTGTTGGGCTCGCTTAAAGGAAGGCTCCCGTATTCGTGTTTGGTGAACTCTTGGTGCTCAAGATCGCTCAAACGCAAGGCTGAGTCGCCCTCGATGAGGTAGCTCACTTGGAGCTCTGAGTCATTGGTTTTTGTAAAGTAATGAGAAATGATCCCAATCAACAGACAGTTGATGAAAAAAATACATATTAAGTGAACTGCTTTGGATTGCTTCCACGTTTTATCAAAACCTTTTGTATTAAAAATAGAGGTGGAGGACATTATTTTTAATGGGTGTGAATTGAAAGGTTTTGCAAGATTCGCTAATTTACCTCTAAAGTAAACCAATGTATAGTCGATTGTTCTTTTCTGTGCTCTTTACAAAGTCTTATTTAATATAAATTGATTAATCGCCATGAAAAAAACACCCCAATTAATATTATTGAATGCTTTAAAAGATTCAAAGCCTTCTATATTTTCTAAGCTGCGTCGCAGTGACGACTGGATGGCGTCTGCCTTTGCGCTCTCATTTGTGGGCTATTTGGTTAAGCAGGCATTGGATGGGTTGATTGCGAACGATACCAAGCATCACGAGTGGCAACTGAGCAGTTTATTGGGTACTTCACTTTCGCTTAATACGATTTACAAGGTCGATGAAGACGTGCATTTGCAAGTGCGCGTTGATGCCTTAGAAAACTTGATGGCCTTGGACTCAGGATTAAATGAATTAGATGGCTATCACAATCGTTTTGTTTCTAAGTATTTACTTGCTGATCAAGCCAATGAGTTGCAAGTAACGATGCAATCTGCGCAAGACACAGAGTCGGGCGCATTGATGGACGAAGTGCTTGCACAACTAACGGTTGTTGAACAAAGCACTGAGACAGTAACGGTTGATTTGAACGATTTGATTGTGGAGTCGCCTGGCCGATTGCCAACCGTTGATTTGCCACAAATAACTCCTCCTGCGATTCAAACGGCTGCTGGTATTGATTGGATGGAGATTGGCCTTGAATACATGGGTCTGGGCTTGCTCGCCTTGGCCGGTGGTGAGGTGTTTTCTTTTACTTCTGGTCTTTTGAGTGCGGCGGCGGATCCGGTTTATGCCGGTACGTTAGTTGATGGGTATATTGGTAATGCACGTGTTTACCGTGTGGGCGCTGATGGCGTTACACCCTTGGATGGTGTTGTGCGTATTACGGATAAGTTTGGTCGCTTTGAGGCGCTACCCGATGGTGCCGGAAAAATTGTTGTTGAAGCGGTGCGAAATGCAGATGGAACTTTTGCTTCTAAGGACTATGGATTTAATCCCACACTTGGAACATCGATTGATTTTACGTACTCATTGACCTTGAGCGCGCCCGGTGGTGTTTCAACATCTGCTGGGCCACTGGTCATCAATCCGATTACGACGCTCATTCAAAGTTATATCGAGGCTAATCCAACAACGACGGTTGCGGATGCGAGCTTTCTTGTTGCCTCGCGTTTAGGACTGAGCACAACATTTGACTTTATGCATACCGATCCAGTGGCGGCAGTGGGGAGTGCAAATTTTTCTGCTGATCCAGCAGCCTTGGCTGCAAATTTACAAACGGCACTTGCAGTTCAAAAAGTGTCGACGCAGCTAGCTAACTTTATGATCACCGTTGCACAGTCGACTTCGTTTGATGCCAATACTGGCGATGAATCTAAGAGTGTGCTCACTAGTTTGGTGTCTTACATGGATGCCAGTACTGGTGTGATATCCCTTAGCACTTCTGCTACTTTGTCAGATGTTTTGTCTGCAGGCTCTGTCAATGTTTCTGAAGCAACTCTTACAACATTGGCACAAGCCAATAACTTTGCGACCCAGAGTTTATCAAGAGTTGGAGATTTACAAAAATCAATCGTTGGTCAGATGCTCAACGTCAACGCTGCATCAGTCGACGAGGCGTTGCAAAACATTCAGGAGATGTTGACCGCTGTTGCCAATAACAAAACCTTACTTGACGTTACTTTTGTTGATGGCCAAAGCGTAGGGTATGAATTGGGTCGATTAACAACGTTCACCGATAGTCCTGAAATAAAAATTGACTTGAGCAA
>RFYV01000173.1 GCA_009921265.1 Betaproteobacteria bacterium
TGTCTTCGACTTACAAGACGTTTATTTCGTACTTTGGTTGGAAATGATCTATTTATAAAAGTAGATACCGCTTACCCCCTACTAACTATTGGAAACGAAGGCACTGCCTGGACAATAGTTCCAGATCTCGTTGAGAAAGGTGGCGTGGCTTATACGATCGGCGTAGGCAAAGATATGACTCTTGATCGGGTGCTCGCTGGAAAATTCGAAATGGATGTGCATGCTTTCGATCCAACGCCACGATCTATAGATTGGGTATCTACACAAACCCTTGGGGAAAATTTAACATTTCACCCATTTGGTCTGGCTGATACTGACGGATGTCTTAATTTTGAAGAGCCCGCCCGCTCAGATCATGTTTCTTACTCTGCAAGCAATCAATCCTTTCGCCCGACAATTTCACTCCCAGTCAAGCGCCTATCAACAATCGCACAAGAGTTGGGGCATTCACAAATTGCTATCTTGAAAATGGACATAGAAGGATCAGAATATGGAGTGATCGAAGACTTTCGAAATCACTCGCTTAGACCAAAACAACTTTTGATTGAATTTCATCATCGATTTTCTAAATTCGGTGCTACACAAACAAAGAAATCGATAAATCTGCTGAAAGAACTTAACTACCGTATTGCGCATGTTTCGCAGTGTGGTGAAGAGATTCTCTTTGTACATGGAAATTATTAGGGTTAAGCCGAAATCATTCGCATGGCGGGTGTATAAATCTGAATGCCGGCCGCGCGGAATTTTTCCAATAGCTCGTTGTAAATGGCTGGACCGGCGGCGCCAGCGTCGGCCACTTGCGTCCATGGCTTGATTGCAATTTCAATGGCCACTTCTTTTAGATTTGCAATTCCAACCGCCGGCGCTGGATCCTTCAACACATGCGCGTTTGCAGCAAGCACGGATTGAACAACTTCGGTGGCGTGGGCAACATTTGTTCCGTACACCACGGACACGCTGAGTGAGAGCTGGCGCAGTGTTCCGTAATTGTGAAGGATCTCGCCGACAATTTTTCTGTTGGGCACAATCACAATCGAGCGATCTGCGTGGCTGAGTTTTGTGGAGAACAGCGTAACGGCTTCCACACGCCCCTCCACGCCCTGCATGGAAACATATTCGCCCACGCGAAACGGCCGCGTGAAAATAATTGTCAGACCCGCAACTAGATTTCCAAGCACCCCCTGCATGGCCAACGCAATGCCGGCGCCAGCAACGCCTAGTCCGGCAATGAGTGGCAGAAGTTGCACGCCCAGATTTTGCAGCGCCATTAATATAAAGACCAACAGAACGATAACGCGAATGATTCGCGTTAAAAGCATTTGTAACGTTGTGTCAAATTTCAGCGGACGCACAGCGCGCAAAAACACTTTTCCAATCCATCGCGCCACAAGAAAACCAACAATCATGATCAGTGTGGCGGAGATGACCTTGGGACCAAACTCCATTAGAAGGTCAATACCGTTGTTCTTAATGCGCTGCAGTGTTTCAAGTTGTTCGTTCATGGTTTGATTGATGTTGGAGTTCAGTGTGAGTTGAAGTTGGCGTGAATGACGTCATTCATCTTGTGTACAAGGCACACTATAAAGAGATGTTGCAGAGTTAGAAAGTTTGACAAATTTTATAAAGGCATCGAACTTCAACAAGTGATAGAAATTATGCCGATACGATATGAGCGTGACTATTAATACAGCGAAATTGCCCGTTACCGTGGTTATTGCAGTGAAAAATGAAGAGCGGAACTTGCCATTGTGCTTGGAACGCCTGTCACGTTTCTCAAAGATTGTTGTGATTGATTCAGGAAGCACGGATCAAACGCAAGCCATTGCTGCAAAGTTTGGCTGCGAATTTATTCCGTTTAAGTGGAATGGTCACTATCCAAAGAAACGCAATTGGTATTTGCTCAATCACCGCTTAAATACCCCTTGGGTTTTTTTTCTGGATGCGGATGAATATGTCACCGAGGCGTTTGTTAATGAACTTGAGCGCACAATTACCAACACGCAACACTCGGGCTTTTGGGTGAACTACTCAAATTATTTTCTGGGGCAAGAACTAAAACACGGCGTCCCGCAGTTGAAGTTGCCTCTGTTCAAGGTTGGCGCAGGCTTGTACGAGCGTATTGATGAGGACGCCTGGAGCTCTCTAGATATGGAAGTGCACGAACACCCAGTGCTGCAAGGGAGCGTTGGCGAGTTGAAATCCAAAATTGACCACAATGATTTCAAGGGCCTGCATTCGTACATTGCAAAG
>RFYV01000174.1 GCA_009921265.1 Betaproteobacteria bacterium
TAAACATTTGAAGGAAATTTAGATGCTAGTTTGTTTGCAAGTTTTTGTCTAAATTTGAGCTCTTATGGGTAGTTTCATCGCCAAAGCGTGCGCAGGCGGTGCGCATGGCAATCGATGACGCGGCTGAGGCCGTTAATACTAAATAATGCCCAACATATAATCTGGCAAAGAAGTCCAACCAGCCCAATGCTAACCCCCCAACACCATTTTCTCAACTTGGCGCGCCTTATGCGCCCACACCAGTGGGTCAAAAACCTCTTCGTATTTGCTGGTCTATTGTTCAGTCGTCAGTGGACGCAGTTGGACACTTTAGCAAGCGTATGCCAGCTTTTTATTGCCTTTTGCCTCACGTCAAGTTCTGTCTACGTTCTCAATGACTGGCTCGACCGCAGGGAAGACGCGCTCAATCCCAAAAAATCAAGTCGTCCATTAGCCAGTGGTTCAGTTACCGGTACCCAGGCCTTAGCCCTGGGCTTATCGTGTTGGATTGCTTCACTGCTCATTGCACTTGAAGTTTCTGTATTAGCAGTTGCAATGATTCTGTTTTACAACCTCATCAATGTTGCGTACAGCCTCAGGCTCAAACGAGTTCCCGTTGTGGATGTGTTCATCATCGCCATTGGTTTTGTCATTCGATTGCTCGCAGGCACTTGGGCAGTGGGTATCGGGCCCACGCACTGGTTTTTGCTAACCGGATTTTTCTTGGCGTTGTCGTTGGCTATTTCTAAGCGCCGCTCTGAAGCCCTGATGCAAACGTCACAGCAAAGGCAGGTGTTGTCAGAGTACTCAGTGGCTTTGCTCGATACATTTTTGGCCATTGCAGTAACGGCTACGCTCATGACTTACAGTTTATTTGCCACGTCTGCAGAGTCGATTGCAAGGCACGGACAAAAACTTTGGATGACAGTGCCAATAGTTGTGTTTGCCTTGCTTCGCAATCTATACCAAGTGCATCGCGGTCAGGCTGAAGATTTTGCAAAGGATCTTTTAAAGGACGCTTGGATTGTGGGGTCGGTAATTGCTTGGCTGCTTATTTTTCTAATTCCCAGTCCATGATGCGAGCGCCAAAGTCGCTCAAATATCAATTGCTGGTTTTGCTGTTGGTGCTGTTTACCGCGGTGGGTCTTTATCAAGGCGCAATTCAAATTTGGGGACGTGACATCAGCGTCCCGATCACTGATGTGTTTGGCACATCAACGGGTGTGTATGTCATTGTTTTATGCCTGTTGAGCTATTTATTACGGGGGCAGCGATGGCTCATATGGGTCAAGAGCCAACAGGTCCATACAACATGGCTTGCTGGTATGCGAGTTTATTTAAGCGCGTACACGTTTACGCCCACGCCTGGTAATTTTGGTGAGGTGGTAAGAGGCATTCTTATTAAGCCCAGGCCACTTGAATTTAAAAATAGTTTGGCCATTTTTGCGGCTGAGCGTTTGCTCGACTTGTTTGCATTGCTCGTACTGGCTCTTCCTGCGTTATATTTTATTTGGCCGGTGCTTGCTAATGATGAGTATTGGTTGTTTGCAATGGTTTGCTTTGTTGTGGTTGGTTACGTTGTTATTAAAAACCTCCATCGACTGCCACTTCATAAGCTGCCAACTTGGATAAAAACTAAAATTGATTTAGAGGTAACTCGGCAATGTTTGTCGCATCAAAGTTTTTTAACTTTATCGCTATCGATCATTGCGTGGCTGTGCCAAGGCGTTGCCGTGATGGTGCTGTGCAATGCTGAGGGCTTGTCGCTGACTTTGATTCAAGCGAGTTCGGTCTATGCGCTGTCGATGGTGGTTGGTGCAATTTCTGCAATACCAGCTGGCTTGGTGAGCACAGAGGCCAGTTTGACGGGCCTATTGATACTCAGCGGTGTGAGCGCGGGTTTGGCGCTTGCGCTAACGCTTCAAATACGCCTTGTAACGCTTTGGTTGGCGGTTGCTATTGGTTTTGTTTGTCTGCTATTACAATTTTCATTGAATAGACATAGTCCCTTACTTATAAACGATTAAACCTCTCTATGGAAATATCGTACCCGTCAAACAACTCACTCCCTAGGCGCTTGGTGCAAGCATTATGGATATGTGGCTCGCTTTCTTTGGCAATTAGGTTATGGATTGGTTTCACGTTTCCAATTACGGGTGATGAGGCTTATTTTTATCAATGGGGTGTGTATTTAGATTGGGGCTACTACGATCATCCACCCATGGTGGGATGGTTAATTTCAGCGATGTTGTATTTGTTTGGCGACTCAAC
>RFYV01000175.1 GCA_009921265.1 Betaproteobacteria bacterium
TATGCCTGCTGGGATGGCGAGCACTGGGTAATCATGCTGCCTAGCGAGTATCGACTTGATCAAGTATCGATTACCGTTAAAATGATAAAAAATTGACACAACTATACTGAAAGAGCCCCATGGCCGATGAAGAATTAAGAGCAGAACTCGAGCGCTTGCGTAGTGAAAACTCAGCACTGAAAAAGGGTGCTGCCACCGGTATAACCATGAAGGTAAGCGAAAAGGGTGGGCTTTCGGTTTACGGCATGGGCCGATTTCCGATCACACTGTACAAAGAGCAGTGGCTCAAATTGATGGACATGTCGGATGCAATGCGTGCTTTTATCGCAGAAAATGACTCAGTGCTGAAGACCAAAGGTTAAACCCATACTTCTCAGTCAATCGCCAATTTAATAGACCCATGACCATAGAATTGCTGCCTCAATTCACGCCTCAGGCTGCCATGCTGTTGGACAGTATTACTGTTGAACACCAGAAACTCAATGAGCAAAATGGGAGCCTGGCTAAGGGTTGATTTTACAAAATCTAATCTCTAGTAACTCGGCTCGAAACAAAATTTGCAAATACTCGACTTTAGTCAAACAGCAATAATTAATTAGTTGATTGTCAACGAATAAATTAAATCCATGATTTAAACCATATTTAAAGCTTGAGATAAATCCGACATGATGTCATCAATGTGTTCTATACCAACACACAATCGAACCGTGTCCTCAGTGACGCCAGATTTTTCAAGCTTTGCTGGAGAACCTTTATAAGCATCAACTGCAAGTACTTTACCTTTTAGGTCTTGATAACTTTTAACATCACTTGCTGTAACCAACATTTAACTCAGGTCAAGTCCTAAAACTATAACCATGCAGCCAGGTGGGCGTTATTTTTATTGGTTCATCCTAGCAATCCATAGGGAAGCGCCATGTGGGCCATATTTTTCTTGATGTTGCATATATCTCGCAACTCTAAAGGTGTCACCTTGGTGCAGATGGGTCGCTTTCCCATCCATGGTGAGCCAAAACTCTCCTTTGACGATGAATCCAAACGCTTCAAACGTGTGCTCATGGACAGGGGTCTCATGATTGGCTTCCCATTCACGGGTTAAAACTTCGTCAAATCCCTCAGCCATAGTGGCTGCTTTAAATTGTTCAAAGGTTTTCATAAGGCCTCATTTGATAGGTAAATACTGGCATTGTCAAATTAGGAATTAACCGATTCATCACTAAAAATAGTTCTAAGTGATTCATTGTTGAGGGTCATAAGGGATTACTCTATTCATGGAGATCAGATGAAGGGCTATTCTTTAAAGTGAGCAATATAAAACAGCTACTAAGGAATTAAGGATGATCCCCACCAACGTCAGTGACCCCAATTATTTCCATAAAGTTGTTGATTGTCAGTGGGCTTGTCCAGCACACACTCCCGTCCCCGAATATATTCGCTTAATTGGTCAAGGTCGCTACAGCGATGCCTACATGATCAATTGGGTCTCCAATGTGTTTCCAGGCATTTTGGGACGCACATGCGATCGACCCTGTGAACCCGCATGTAGACGCTCACGCGTGGAAGAAAACAATGGTGAAAAACCAGAACCTGTTGCTATTTGCAGGCTCAAACGAGTTGCTGCAGATCACAAAGACGATATCCGTCACAGGCTCCCTGCTATTGCAGCGTCGAATGGAAAAAAAATCGCTTGCATCGGTGCAGGCCCTTCATCTCTCACAGTGGCGCGTGACTTAGCGCCATTGGGCTATGAGATCACTGTGTTTGATGCAGAAGACAAAGCCGGTGGATTTATTCGCTCGCAAATTCCAAGATTTAGACTCCCCGAAGAAGTGATTGATGAAGAGACGGGGTATATCTTGGAGTTGGGCGTCAAGTTTATTCCCAATCATCGCATCGAGTCGATGAAAGAATTACTCAAACAAGACTTTGACGCGATCTTTGTAGGCACGGGCGCACCTCGCGGCAGAAATTTAGAGATTCCTGGAAGACAAGAAGGCGCGGCCAACATTCATATCGGTATTGATTGGTTGTCGTCTGTGTCATTTGGTCACATCACACAAATTGGCAAACGAGTCATTGTTTTGGGTGGTGGCAACACAGCGATGGATTGCTGTCGCTCATCATTGCGACTGGGCAGTTCTGACGTCAAAGTGATTGTGCGAAGTGGCTTTGAAGAAATGA
>RFYV01000176.1 GCA_009921265.1 Betaproteobacteria bacterium
TTCAATTGTTACTACATCTGCTATTGCTGGGTATATTTTGGGTAAATTTAGATTTTTTGGTATTAATATAATTTTCAGCGTCATATTGGCTACAGCGATAATTCCGTTCGAAGTGTACATGATCCCACTTTATTTTCAAGTCAAATCACTCGGTCTATTGAATTCACTTTGGGGTTTATTGGTTGGATATTTAGTCATGAGTTTTGGGATATTTTTGATTCGTCAAAATGTGATTCAATATATACCAGATGAGCTATTAGAGGCTGCTAGGATTGACGGTGCGGGTGAATTTTGGGTGTTTTTCCATGTGGTATTACCCTTACTTCGAGGACCTCTTGCAGCACTCGGTGTACTTGCGTTTTTTCAGGCCTGGACCGCGTTTGCGTGGCCGCTTGTTGTCAGTACCGCCAAAGAATCTTATACGATTGAAGTTGGTTTAGCATTGTTTCAGACAGGTTTTACCGTTGATCTAGGGTTGCTAAGCGCAGCCTCGGCTATCGTTATGGTTCCGAGCGTCACACTCTTTGTAGTACTTCGGCGTCAGTTTGTTCAAGGTTTTGCCAACACTGGGCTAAAAGAATAGCAATGGCGGAACCGTTCTTTAGCTTTGCTCGCAATCTTTACGACTGTTCGAATGAAGCTGGCCTAAGATGGATGATGGAGCGCAAGCCGCTGCACGGCGTCTATTTGAATACCAAAATAAATAGTATTAGTTTGGAGGATTACTCGTCGGAAGACGGTCGACGTGGTCCTGAGTGGGTGTATGGATGGATACAAGGGAGAGGCTTGGAGTCCATCGTGACACATCTAAAGTCTTCAAGGTGTAAATCTAATTCGCTAACCGTCCAAATGCATGCTAGAGCTAGTTCGCTGTATTCGGCGTTAAATAGTCTGCTATCCGATTCAGGCCACGCCTATTTTTGTTACGATAAACTAATGCAGCCAGCATGGAATTCTCCCCATCAGCCTCCAAGTTTTAATCTATACGACTCACAAATTTATACTTATTCAGATGTATTTTTTGCGAAGGGTTTGATCGCTGCTTCCGTGCATTTTAATTCAAAGCAGACTATGACCCATGTTAGATATCTTGCTGAAATTATTTCTTCGATTGAGGAGAATCGCTTTCAGATAGATGAGTCTATCCCGGCCAATGCTCAGGCGCTTGAACGGCAGCCGAACAGCTATGGGCCTCGTATGATTTTGCTTGGCGCTGCAAATCTACTTCAAATGTTCGGGCAATCTAATGCTAGCTTTTTTGCAGATCGGTTTATTAATTATATTCTAGACAGGCACCTCGACCAACCCACATCATTATTGCGCGACCATATAGGCGGTGACTCTTGCAACCCCGGACATGCTATTGAATTTGTCGGCTTTTCACTTGAATATCTTCCAGCAGATGCTGATCCAGGATTAATCGCTATACTGGAGAAAATCCTGCTGGCATCATTTTATGGGGGATTTAAGGGTCCAGGTATTTGCCTTGATATATCTATCCAGACAGGATGCACGACAAGCTCATATTATCCTTGGTGGTCTTTGCCTGAAGCAATTCGTGCCGCTGCGCTTCTCTACAACCGTACACACAGCGTAGCTTCACTTACTGTATGGAGAGTCGCTCATGAGGCTTTTTTCAGATCTTACTGGAGAACTTCGCCTCCGATAGCATTTCAAACTTTGACCGCTGATGGGCCGGTTGATTTTGTGCCGGCGACGTCAGACCTTGATCCGGGCTATCACACTGGATTGAGTTTACTTTGTGCTTCGAAAATTGCTGAAATATGTGAAAAATCATCAACTTAATATTGTTCTCTTTGTGTATAACGCCTGATGTTCGAAAAATATAAATGTCTCGAGGCTCTAGGGTTGTGTTGTCAAAAAGCACTGCAGCGAACTCGATTTCTACTACTCGGACTCCCATGTGGTTAAAGAATCAGGCATGCCCGTCAGTACAGCGATTGCCCTGGCAGATTTAGATTTGGCCTCTGTGTTGGTTGGCCGTGGTGTGATGTCGTGACGAGTTGGGCAGGGCATTGATTCGAATCAAAACTCCATCCACATTGGTCAGTTAAGATAAAAACGTCAAACAATTTGATTGATACTCGAGGCTGTTGATGGCCAGCGTGTGAGTTCAAAATGCCCAAGCGTAAAGAGTCTTTACGC
>RFYV01000177.1 GCA_009921265.1 Betaproteobacteria bacterium
GATTGTGGTTGTGGTGAAGCCGCAGAATTCCACTTCAACCGACAGCGACAAGCGCGCCGCAGAGCCAGGCATGTGAAGTTGGCATGTAGTTTGGAATATGAGTTGGCATGTGAGTGCGCATAAAATAAAAACTCAGCGAGCGAACCGATGTTGCGGTCGCCAACCTAGCAAAGGCGTACGGTCTCGGCCTTAAAAGCGGAAGTGAATAAACGACGCGTGCGCTTGGCAGACTTTTTCGACTTGTCCATGCGTGACTCCTTGCGAGCATTCTCGCTAATTTAGGTATCCACTGAATCGCGGGAGGCTCAGAACCAGCTTCGACACCACTTGCAAAAGCGTGCCCATATTCCATCGTTTGGATTGAGAGGCGGTGGAGGTGACTCGATCTTGATCCCGCTATCCCAACATTGAGCTCCTTGGATGTTCAGGGCACATTTGACGTGCTTCTCACAATTTTTTGAGCTGCCAGAACACGTGGTGATATCAGTCTGATACGAACATTCGCAGAGCGTCATAGAAATGACCTGCGAATTGTTGAAGATGACACTTCCAGCCTTTCCGCCGCCTTCAAAGAAAGTGAATGCATAACTGAATTTGATGTTGCCATTGGGCAATGAAGACAAAGTACCGTTTAGAGTCGGCAAAAGTGGATTCATGAACGGATAAGCGTCAAAAGTAACGCCATCTGATTCCCAATTAACCAAGTAAATGTTGTCTCCTTGAGAGACTTCAACCGGTTCACCTTCAACCGATTCACCAAAAGTGATCTCCACATTTTCTTCGTTGGCAGTACTAATCACCACCGTTGGTGTCGAACCAGGAATAAAGTTGGTGTCACCAGCTTTAGCGATCATTGCCACAACAGAAATCAAAAGTGCGCAAATACAAATAAACTGAACCCTTTTCATTCAGTATGCTTCCTCGCATTTATTGCGAATTGAAGACATAGTTAAGAAAATTGTAATCGCTGATCTTTCCAGCGACTTCATTTTGTACAGAAGACGAATCCTCTGTGCGCCACGCTACGAGCATGTACGACTCTGAATCAATCCAATAAGTCTGTGCACAGTAACTCCATGAACCCTCTTTCTTTTCATCACCAACGACACGAGACAAAACGTAAAGAGTTTTCCCGAAATAGGGACCACTTCGATGACAGATTTCAGTTCCTATCAACTTGCTCTCTGCAAAAAGTTCCGCAAACGAGCTAGCATTGGCAGAGTTTGGACCAATCAATGTTTCCGTAAACATTGAAGAGTCGCATTTACTGAATAGGACTTTGTTCCACGCTTCATCCCACAGATACATGTTGCTGCTGTATTTTAAATTTTCCACACCGCCTGGTGAGCTTGGCGGATATTCAGCACTCACTACAGGACGACCCTTGTCGTCAGTAGCAGACTCAACAAAAAACGGACCAGTGACGGGATCTTTTTTCAGAGCCCAATACAGATGCACACGACTGTTCACTTTCTCGATGTTCGTAATAAATGTGTCTTCGGTCATCCAACTCGTAATGAAGAGCGAGATGTGAATTGCGTCGAGATGATCATTTTTATCGCGATGATTCTTGACAAACTCCAGAGAACCAATTCTTTCAAGGGTCTTTGGAATGGAGGTTTCCCTCAACAGGTGATAAATATCTAGAGTTGCAGTCACCAACACGTTGTTAGACGACGCAAACTTGTCTTTGAACCTTTGCGCGATTTGCGCGGGGGTTGGCGTAGCCTTTGTCTCAGCAACAACAGCCACAGATTCAACAGCTGGCACAGCAACATTATTGACGTGAACATTTGGCGTCGTAGCCACGATTGCAGTTGAATGCGAATCAGATTTCGCGTTAAAAATCACCGAGAAACCTGAGTGCCAAAGTGCAATCATCAAAATAAAAAAACCAGCCAAAATGACTGGACCCAAGTCCATAACTTGTAGACCCTTTTTACCGATACTCATGACAGAGACTCCTTCATTGATAGGAATTCACTTTTCCAGAGTCGCGGGCAAGCACCCAATAAATCCACTGCGTAACGCCGGTTGCGTTAAATATAACACAGCGATCCTGAAATACAAATGCGATTTAACCTGAGTCAAGCAATATTTAATTTTGAAATGTTAAAATTATTTAACATGT
>RFYV01000178.1 GCA_009921265.1 Betaproteobacteria bacterium
TTAACCGCCCCAATGCTGAACAACGTATTTTCATACTTCTAACGTTTTTAATTGTGCAGGTGTTAAATCATAAAGACCTATTAATTGCTCGGTTGTAAATTCTCCTTTACCTATTGCATCAATTGCCTTTTGAAAACGCTCGTTTGTTAGCGTTAATTTTTTAGGTTCGTGTTTTACTTGTTCTCCAGAAGCGTCCGTGTCTTTGTCCGTAACTAAACCAAGCATCGAACTTAACGCGTATCTACGCAAGTAAGTTATTGCACTTCCTAATACTTGGAACTCGTTCATTCCTTTTAAAATTACTCCTTGTGGAATGTCAATTTTGCTTTCGATACTTTCTGCGCTTTCAACGTGAAATAAACAGGTTGCAATTTGTGTTCC
Organism: Betaproteobacteria bacterium; assembly: GCA_009921265.1. Lineage (GTDB taxonomy): Bacteria > Pseudomonadota > Gammaproteobacteria > Burkholderiales > Burkholderiaceae_C > Limnohabitans. Next base: position 382 of record RFYV01000178.1, read on the forward strand.
GTTAATTAGTTGCGTAAATCCTAAACCGTGTTTTTTTAGTAGCGGATTAATTACTTCAAAGATTTTAGGTAAGTCTGCATAAGTGTAACCATACCCTTGTGTTGCTTTGTGAATAACAGGAACTTCTTGTTGGAACGCTGCTAAACTTTTAAATAAATGTTTCATAGTTAAATAATTTAAGTTAATAATTAGATGTAAATATAAGAAAAGTTTTTTAATAAACAACTATTTTATTTTTTTTTTATATGTTTCTATTAATTCTTTTAGTTCGTCTTTACTCCACTTCTTTGTTTCGTGTGCTAATGCCTGAAGTTCCATTAATCTTTGCGCTCCTATTCGTTTTTCTATACCTACTTGATAGTTCAGTAGGTTACCGCTTAAATAAGTGTTACACGCTTCGCATTGCAAGTGTACGTTGTCTTCGTTAAACCTTACGTTACTATGTCCGCCTTGTGAGTAATAATGTCCTGCGTTTTCTTTTTTACAAGGTTTATTGCAGGAAATACAATTAAGTCCAGCGTCACGAACACGAATAAATTTATTAAACACCTGTTGCGCTATTTTTAAATAATCGTTTGCGGTTTTTAAGTCTTCAACTAACTTTTTTTTCTTCTTGTTCCATTCCTTTAACTTTTGCGCTTCAACCATTGCTTTTATACATTCGTTTTTTAAACAAAACTTTTGTAGTGTGCTGAACGGTTTAAATTCTTCTTTACAGTTAAAACATTTTTTAGTTCGTGTTTTCAAAGTTCTGCGTTGTTAAATTCTATTATTTTTTTTAAGTCTTTTACATCCTGTTTTAACTCTAAATTTAACCGCTCTAAATTAAAATTCATTTGCCTTGCAGTTCTAAATTCTTTTTCTAAAGTGTCATAAACAACCATTGCTTTTTTTATTTCGTGTAAACTTTGTTCCATTGAACTTATTAAGTCTGTTCGGTTAGGATGTTTCGTTTTTATTTCGTCTATGCTTACTTGTAATTTTAAACAAGTGTGGTTTAAGTTTATTCTACTGCTCAATAAGTCAAGTTCCATTTTTTTAATTTTTAAATTGTTTGTTTACAAGCAAAAGTTTTTTCATACACATTAGGCGCTGGATTTGATTGTTCAAAGTAACACAATTTTTCTTTATCAAACCAAATTTCAATCATTCCAATATTTCCGTTTGAACGTGGTTTAATTTTATTAAAGTGTAATTCAGCCAAATTAAAAGTTGGGTCTTGCCTGTGTACTGTTATCATACATTTACCACTATTGAACCATTCGCTGCCACCTTTTAAATCATAAGGAACAGGAGCGTTTCTTTTTCCGTTTTCTTTTTCAGTTAGTTTAGGATGTATAATTGTATGTAAATGTAAATCGTTGTCTTCTGCTATTTGGTTTCTATACGGTAATACATATTCTAAATATTGTGCATAGCCACCATAATCGTTATAAGGGTGGTTTAAGTCCTTCCAACTATCAATTGAAGCTGTGTGAAGTTCATCGTGTTTTTTTAGTTCAACAGCCATATCCCAAAATTGAATTGGTGTAAGTTTTGCCTTAACATCTTTTTTAGTTAATACCTTAAAATGTTCTAAAACCCAATCAATAGCTTGTGTTATTTCTTTGTCTTCAATCGTGTTCCGGTCTAAAGGGTTAAAACTCTTGCCTGTTTTCTTATGTATTAAATCAGCAATTATTTCTACATTAGAACCAACATCCGGAAAGTAAACTAAATGCTTCCAACCATAAAATTTAGAAGTGTTCAT
>RFYV01000179.1 GCA_009921265.1 Betaproteobacteria bacterium
CGTGATGCAGTCACAGGACAGATTTACAACACCGAGGGCAGTGGTCGTGCTGATGTTGCGGTAATGAATCGCATTCTTCGTGGTCGTGTCTCAGGTCTTAATTCGGTTTGCATTTCGTTGTGTGCAAAACGAGATTTCCGTAGCATTATCGGCAATCAGGTAACGAACGAACAGGCTTCCAAAATCTTGGCAGCTGCAAAGCGTGAAGGGTTTGTGACAGTTGAAGAAAACAAACAAGGTTACACTCAACTGTTTGGAGTTCCTGTTGCCACACTTGAAGTGGTTGCTGATCCGTTTGATTCGGTTCGCATCGGTGCAATAAACAAGACTACCTTGACCAAGGCGTTTTCCAAGTCACTTGAGCAAGCAGGAAACAATCGTTTGCTTTGCACTCGCATCGTGGACTTGCTTGCCAAGCCTGCCAAAGTAGCACGAAAGGTGGTTGCCTAATATGAAGGAAACTTCTATGCGATACGATGCTTCTCCCGCAGGAGACATTACTGTTTTCCGATTGGCGTGGGTGAATGAAAAGGGTGAACGAAGAATAACAAAGTTTATGCAAAACAATTACCTTACTGATCTAATCCTAATTGAAAATTACGGTTTAGGTATTAGTGGTGCAGATGTTTTAGACACTTTAGATTCAGAACCTGTTACCATAAAGTTGTCAACGGCAGATGCTCGGCTGTATTGGGACGCAATGATTTTTTCCAAATCGGCCGAAGTAATTTCGTTTCCGCAACTAGAAGAATTAGAACTCGCAAACAACGGACTTTTAAAGATATGATCAAGAAAACAATAGCAAAAAAAGGTTTGCGATACACCGCATACGATTGTATGCACTCTGCACCTGTTACTGGCGGAAGGTGTTGCAAGTCTCAAATGAATTCTAATGAAGGATTCGCAGTAAACAAAATTTTCTTTTTGGTGTGTGTTACCAATGGTAGTTACTACGGAGTCATGGAGTGGGGAACTGAATGCAATAACTCTAATGGCAAGTATGTTCGTTTCCGTTGTTGGTGTAATACAACCGAAGCACCACCAAAATTCATATGGATTCCTTTAGAGGAAGCTCGTAGAGGATATGAGGCTCTTGTGGAAACAGGAGAGTGGAAGTCTGCAAACATTTATCGTATTGTATATCCTGATGCTAATGGTTTTAGCAGGGATTGTGAGTCTGATCAAAACTACGCACTAACCGCATAAAAAAACTATGATTTTTAATCCACAAACAGCAGAAGAAGAATTGTTTTTAAACCCGACAAAACACCACCGAACCAATTCCTCATTGCGTCCAAGCACAATAAACAGCGAAATTTACAGCGTATGCTATTGGATGCGATTGAAAGGCACTGATATTGCGCTGGTGTTCTACCACCTGAAGGACACTGCAAATATGCAAGTGCATATGCCTATCGGTGTAGCTCGTGCAGACCTTGACTCCTTGCTTACATGGTACACTCTAGAGGACGCAAGAAACTATTGGGAACAATTAGTAGCAAGGGGTTTTGAGTGTCACACCTCGTTCTCAACCCATATAATTCCTGTGAAACAAAAATGAACACAACATATACCAAAACATTTTGGATACTAGAAGAAACAGCAGACAAATCGTGGTGGATTTTTAAGTTAGATACCGATGATCAACGCTATACAAGTGGAATATGCACCACACACACCGACAGTCTTGTGTTTGCTAGGCTTGCAGTAGACGAGACACACCGAGCCTTGTGGCAGAGTCATCGTCTAGAGGACGCAAGAAAGTTATGGAATCATATTCACCTTCGTGGTGGAATACTTGTTGACACCTTGCATAGAACAGGCGTATAAAATGAACACTACCGATCAAACAACCTTTTGGGTAGTGCAAGAAACATCGAGCCTGTATTGGGTTTTTTGTTTGCACTCAACACACCCGAATACCATATTTACTGTGGATACCAAGACCCTTGATGGCGCTCTACACTACACCAAGATGGCACGCCACCTTGCAATGGGAATATCGCAGGGTTGTGGTATAGTGCAAAACACTTTAGAAGAAGCAAGAGAGATGTGGAATGATATTCACCTTCGTGGTGGAA
>RFYV01000180.1 GCA_009921265.1 Betaproteobacteria bacterium
ATGACAAGACTGGAGAGGGCGAAATTGATCGGTCACAATCAAGCATCGATTCCTATTGGAAAATCTCGGTTAATAAAGACTCGGGAGTTATCCCCCCTCTAGGTCTATCTATACATAAGACCTCAACTGACTGGAATGTACTCAATTCCAGTCTGAGCCAGACCCACTAGGTTGATATTGACTTTGTTGAACGTTGTATCAGCCGCCAACCATGCCAATGTGCCAGGAGTCATTCCATCATCAAGTAGTTTGATGTAAGGCGCTTTGTCTGAAATAGAAGCCGTAGTACCAAAGACATTTTTCCAAAGCGTTGAAACTATTTGGTCATTGGTTTTCAAGTTTGCTGCATCAACCGCAAGAGATGCAAGTGTCGTTGTAGACATCCCTGCATCTAACAAACTCAAACCAATTCCAACGTATTGTTTATTGGATAGTGAATCTTTTCCAAATACTGCACCTAGAATTTTTGCAGTAGTTCCAGCATTGCCATTTATGTCAATTGCAATAGACTTATCACTGAAGATCAACCGTTCGATGTCATGCAATCTTGTGAGTTCGTTTGTTTTATATGTGACGGTAGAGTCAGATGTACTTGTGAATTGAAACTTGACTGCGCTAAATGGAACATCAAACCAAGCAGTATCAATACCACCACTGTCAATTATGGATGTGACATTTTTATTTACTTTAAATTGGTCATTATTTGAACCACTTGAAAAAGTTGAATTTAATTTGATTCCAGAAGAGTAAATAAATGGCAAATTAGACGTGCCAGAAAGGACTTGGTTGTCCTCTGTAGCTGTAAGTACTAACGGACCGTACTTAAGAAGATCAGGACCTTGAAAGCCGATTTGATAAGACGTGACTACACCTAGGTTGGAGTAAACATCTAAGTCTTTAATTAATTTCAAAATCTCTAATTTATTTGCAAACCAATCATGACCTAAAACTGTCACACCGAATTGCTGATAATTTTCCACGACTTTTTTTAAAGCCTCTGAAGTAGATAAGTCTGGATACATATGACTTAGATCTACGCTTCGAGAGTTGATGCCGCCTTCATTTAAGACTGCATCAAAATTCTTAGCAACTTGTGGGGATGACATTAAGATACCAATTGGATCGTTTCCAACTAAGTATGTTTTTTCTCCATTAGAAATTGAGGTCAAAAAAGCCCTGATTTCAGAGACAAAATCAGCCATCTTATCGTCGATGTCAGCAACAATTTCGTTGCCGAATGGATTGTTGGGTTTGAAGTTGTTCGTCTTGCCAATGTCATCTAGAAAGATGCCATTGAATCCATTAGAAATTGCCTCTTTGATTTTTCCAAAGACTAGGTCTTTCCAGCCTTGGTACCAAAAACGAACAGATGAACCAGCATTGTTAGGGTCGTAATATTTGTAGCCTGCAATGTATGAAGGAACCGTACCATCAGCATTTAACGGTAGTTGGAATTGACCAAAATACATACCTATATCAATGTATTTCAGAATTATTTTGTTGTCTTTAGGTGTCTGTTGTCGAAGTCGACCAACATTGGCATCTGAACTGGTGATTAATAAATCAATTGGTGATTGGATAAAGAAAGAATAAGTTTCATCCCAGCTTGTTATTGGGTATGAAATATTCTGTGTCTGCTCAGGATAGAAAGTCTTATTGCCATTTGAGTCGACTCTGTATCCCAAACCAGCGGTACAGTACAAAAAACTTGTTATGTTCAACATTGTCGATTTTTTTTTAATGAATCTATTCCCTTTATAACTCCATACTTAAATTAGCTCAATTTGAAATTACCTGCGTTAAGAGTCCGTGAGTCCGTGACTTCATACTCCTGAACATTCACCTCTTTGGTTAGACCTTGAAATGCCACATCTGGAAGATCATCCTTTTCAAATGGGTCTCTGATCTCTACAGTCAGTGTTCCATTAATTCCATTTTGAAACACCCAGTGGTCCCATTGGAAAGTTTGGAAGTCACCTCCGTCATATCTGTATCCCTGACTGTTGAATGGCATCCAAAACTGAGCCATTTTGAAGAGAATTTGCATCCAAATTTGAGCCACCCCAATCG
>RFYV01000019.1 GCA_009921265.1 Betaproteobacteria bacterium
TCTTCCTACAATGCCCCCATGCCCCCCGCCATCGACCCCTTATTGCTCGACGCCCTACCCCGATCTTCTGGGGTTTATATCTTCTTGGGTGAGTGCACACTCCCGTTATATATCGGTAAAAGTATAGATATCCGATCTCGTGTCCTCTCCCACCTTCGCAATCATGACGAAGCGCGAATAGTGGCTCAAATCCGAAAGATCGAGTACATCGAAACCGCTGGCGAAATTGGCGCATTGCTGCTGGAGTCGCAAATGATCAAGGTACACAACCCCTTGTTTAATATCCGATTAAGGCGCGTGCGAAGTCTGTGTACCTGGCAACTAATCGCCGATCATAAGGGACGCACACCTCACTTAATCAGCGGACAAGACACGCAACTCGGTATCACGCCCCATTTGTACGGCGTTTATTCATCGCGCCAAGCAGCCACCCAACAATTGCGCGAACTCGCCCAACAACACCAACTGTGTTTGGGTTTATTGGGTCTTGAAAAAATCAATAGGCGCGGCTGCTTTGGTTTGCAAATACGCCAATGCATGGGTGCATGCGTCGGCAAAGAAGATAGAAGTCAACACGACGCACGACTTCAACAAGCACTCGAAGATGTACAAATCCATGCTTGGCCGCATGCGGGCATTCATGAATTAGTAGAGCAACAAAATGATTGGGTTCAAAAACATCACATCCACAACTGGCAGTACTTGGGCACACATTGCAGCCGATCGGGTGAAATCAAGCCATTACTTAAAAACAAGGGATTTGATTTTGATGTTTACAAAATTTTATATCGCACAATCATGAAAAACATTCATTAACTATTCGATGGATCTTCTAGAGAATCAATGATCCACGAATACTTTTCAGCCTTAACTTCGACACGTTTTCTTTCGTGTACTTTGATACCTAAGCGTTTTTCTGCATCTTTGGCTTGCTGCGCTTGCTCAAAAAAATGGGCTTAGCCCTCGTCTACTTTATCAATTAACTTAAACTCTTTAGAACGCCATAATTTAACCATATTCATACTTGAAACCTCAGTCATTTGAGCGGCTATGAGCCTTTCTATTAACCGTTATTGGCTTTTAATTGATGCTCCTTGTAGTGAATTTTTTTTCATAAATTGTTCCATCTTTTTCAAAATATTTATTCAACCGTTACGCTTTTTGCTAAATTTCTTGGTTTATCAACATCCGTGCCTCTTGCCAGTGCAGTGTGATACGCCAAAAGTTGCAACGGAACTACATGCAACAAGGCTGAAAGTTGTCCGTAGTGCTCTGGCATTCTGATCACATGTATACCTTCACTAGAGGTAATTTGACTGTCTGCATCTGCTAATACATATAAAACTCCGCCTCTTGCTCTCACTTCTTGCATATTACTTTTGAGTTTTTCGAGCATGGCGTCGTTGGGCGCAACAGTCACAACCGGCATCGCGTCGGTTACCAATGCCAAAGGGCCGTGTTTGAGTTCGCCTGCTGGATAGGCTTCTGCGTGGATGTAGCTGATTTCTTTGAGTTTGAGCGCACCTTCTAATGCAATGGGATAGTGCAACCCTCTTCCTAAAAACAATGCGTTTTCTTTTTGTGCAAATTCTTGTGCCCAAGCTATGATTTGCGGCTCTAGAGCCAAGACACTTTGTATGGCCACTGGCAAGTGACGCATCGCCTTGAGATGAACGACTTCTTGACCTGGACTCAAACGACTTTTAGCTTGCGCCAGCGCCAGTGTTAATAAAAATAATCCAGCCAATTGCGTGGTGAATGCTTTGGTAGATGCAACACCGATTTCTACGCCTGCTCGCGTGATGTATGCCAATTGACATTCGCGAACCATGGCTGAGGTGGACACATTGCATATGGTTAGCGTGTGTTTCATGCCCAATGACTGCGCGTGCCTGAGTGCTGCTAATGTGTCTGCAGTTTCTCCTGATTGTGTGATGGTCACTACCAAGGTGTTTGGATTGGGGACCGATTGTCGATAGCGATATTCGCTGGCAATTTCGACTTGCGTGGGTATTTTTGCAATATCTTCTAACCAATATTTGGCTGTGCACCCACTGTAATAACTCGTTCCACATGCAAGTATCAATACTTGATTTATTTTTTGAAAAACATGATGGGCATTGTGTCCTGGTTGATGTTGCATCAATCCATCGAACAATTCGGGGACGATGGCCTCAACGCCTTCGAGTGTGTCTGCAATAGCTCGCGGTTGTTCAAATATTTCTTTTTGCATGTAATGGCGATAAGGACCGAGTTCGGCAGCACCACTATGCGCATGCACTGTTTGTACTTTTCTTTGAACGGGTTTGTGTTGTGCGTTGACAATCCAGTATTGTGATAACTGAATATCGACCATATCGCCTTCTTCTAGATAAACAATTTGATCGGTAACGCCTGCGAGCGCCATTGCGTCGCTGGCCAAAAAGTTTTCTCCCTGTCCAATACCCAATATAAGCGGTGATCCTGCCCGAGCACCAATCACGCGATGGGGCTCATTACTTGAAATCACTGCAATCGCATAAGCACCATGCAATTGTTGAGTGGCTGTTTGCACGGCCTCTAATAAATCACCTTGATAAAACGAGTCAATCAGATGCGAAATGACTTCTGTATCGGTTTGACTGTTAAATACATAGCCTTTGCTTTGTAACAACGCGCGCAACTCTTCATGATTTTCTATGATGCCGTTATGAACCAATGCGATTTTTGCGTTTTGTTTGTCTTTGCCTTTTCCAAAGCTAATATGCGGATGCGCGTTATGTACAGCGGGTGCTCCATGTGTGGCCCACCTGGTGTGTGCAATGCCTGTTACGCCTTGCATTCCTTGCTTTGCATCGTTAACTTGCTCTTTGAGTTCTGAAACGCGCGATGTGCTTCTTGCACGTTGAATACCTGGCGCTTGTCCCATTTGGGCAAGTGACGCATGCACCGCGATTCCGCAAGAGTCATAACCTCTGTATTCGAGTCTTTGTAAACCTTCGACCAATATTGGCACGATATTTCGAGTAGAAACTGCACTAACGATGCCACACATAGGTATCTCCATTTATGGAATAAAGCTAATATAGATACTTTTATATGAAATAAGTAATTATATTTATTTAAAAAATGGAATTTAATTTCATTTTATGTTAAATTTTAATTTTTATTTCATTAAGTATAAATTTATGAAAGAAATTGGCATCGATTCTATTGATCTCCAACTCTTGAATCAACTCCAAAAGGATGCTTCACTGAGCAATCAAGCCTTGGCCCAAAAACTTCATGTGTCTGCGCCAACTTGCATGCGGCGGGTTGCTCGACTTCGCAGTTTGGGATTGATTGAACGCCAAGTGGCTTTGCTTCAACCCGAAAAAATCGCTCAATTATTGGGGCGTGGCTTACAAGCGATTGTCGAAGTGAGTTTGGATCATCAAAGCTCGGAATTAATGGACGCGTTTGAAAAACGCGCTGTCGCCGATAATCAGGTTGCAATGTGTTGGCGTGTGTCTTCGGGGCCCGATTTTGTGTTGATGATTCAAGTGTCCGATATGCCAGACTATTTATTGCTGGTCAACCGGATGTTTAGTTCAGATGCCAATGTGCGCAATTTAAAAGTTTTTTTTAGCACCAAGCAGTGCAAGTTGGTTCCCAGTATTCCATTGCCGTCATCGATTTAATTTTTTTTAGGTCGCTGCCAGTTTGGAATACTGACTTGTTTGCCTCTTGCAACAGTTAATTGATCAGGAAGTGTGTCTTTGGTGATGGTGGAGCCACCGCCGACCGTGCCGCCTTTGCCGATGGTAACGGGTGCTACTAAAACGCAGTTGCTACCGATGTGTACATCTTCTTCGATTCGTGTGGTGTGTTTATTGGCGCCATCGTAGTTGGCAGTGATACTGCCCGCGCCAAAGTTGACGCGCGCTCCAACAATTGAATCACCCACATATGCCAAATGATTGGCCTTGGCACCTTTGGCGAGACTTGAATTTTTAATCTCTACAAAGTTACCGATGTGTACATCGTCTGCGAGCTGTGCGCCAGGGCGCAAGCGTGCAAATGGACCTATCGACACATGAGATCCAATCTGAACGCCTTTTGATTCTCCATCGATGTGCGTAAAGGCTTGAATGACGGTGCCCGCGCCAATCACAGCGTTGGCAATCCAACAGTTGGCACCAATGCGCACGCCCTGACCGAGCGTGACGCTTCCTTCAAAAACACAGTTGACATCGATTTCAACATCGCTTTCGCAATGCAGTTGTCCGCGTATATCTAATCGCGCTGGATCTATCAAACAAACACCTTGCTCCATCAATGATTGTGCTTGTCGCCATTGAAACGCACGCTCTAGTTGAGCGAGTTGTGCGGGCGAATTAACGCCTGCCACTTGCGCTTCGTCATCGATGGTATGCGCTACAACAACGCAGTTTTGCGCTACAGCAAGCTTCACGACGTCTGTGAGGTAGTATTCTTTTTGTGCATTGTTGTTGTCTAACTGATTCAACCAATGACGCAACAAGTGGGTAGGCGCCACCATGATGCCCGTATATATTTCTTGAACGAGGCGTTGATCTGGGGTGGCATCTTTTTCTTCGATGATGGCCTCGACCACACCCTTGGCATCGCGAATGATGCGTCCGTATCCAGTGGGCTGTTGTAAGTTCAAACTAAGCAATGCCAGATTTTTGCCATCGCAAACTTCAATGAGTTTTTGGAGTGTTGCTGATTGAATGAGTGGTACATCGCCAGATAAAATCAGCGTGCATCCATCGTCGGCAAGCAAGGGCATGGCTTGCTGCGCCGCATGACCCGTCCCTAATTGAGGCATTTGGCGGGCAAATTGCAAGTTGGCGTGCGACTGCAAGGCTGCTTCTACCGTTTCAGCTTCGTGGCCCGTGATAACGACGGTTTTTCGAGGTTTGAATGTCGCCTGTGCATCCATCACATGCTCAATTAAAGCCTTGCCTCCCAATCGGTGCAAAACTTTTGGCATACTGCTCTTCATGCGGGTGCCTTTGCCCGCGGCCATTATCACCACATCAATTGCCATCATGTTGATCTTCCCCTTGATAGGTCGAATTATCAGTCAGCTCAGCCCCTTGCGTTTTGGGACTGTATTTTCGTGCTTCAAACGGTTATGGATCGTTTTTGCAGCGTGTTTGATTCTCCACGCATGTACGCTTTTGCAAGTCACCTATAACCAAAGTCCCGAATTGATTTATTGGTGGCTCGATGATCATGTGGATTTTGAAAGCGCACAAAGCGAGCAAATTCGAACAGATTTAAAAAGTTTGCAAATATGGCATCGACAAACTCAATTAAATACATTTGCCAATTTATTGCAACGCATGTCTGTGATGGCTCAAGACAACATCACGGGCGATCAAGTGTGCGCCGTTGTGGATGAGGCGCGCAACACATTGCCTGCATTGATTTCACAGATAGAGCCCATTGCCACGCGTTTGGCTCAAACCGTCAAGGTGCGTCAATTGCGTCAAATGGAAAGAAAATACAGACGAAGCAACAAAACATGGCGTGCCGAATGGATGGATGGAACACCTGAAGAACGACTGTCATTGCGAGTTGATAAAGGGCTTGAGCAAAGTCAGCGTTTTTATGGCCGTTTAGATAGCAATCAGCGTGCATTGCTTGCTCAAATGGCAACAGAGTCACCTTTTAACGCCGATATGAGTTATACCGAACGACAACGCAGACAAAATGCTATTTTGAGTTTGATTCAAGATTGGCAAAAAGAACAATCCAGCAAAGATGCGGCGCAAGACCAAATACGCGCCTTGTTACAAAGTCTTTATATCTCTACTGATGAAAAATACAAAAACTATGCGCAACAACAGTTGCAATACAACTGCATGTCTGTAGCCAAATTGCACAATGCAACTACACCCGCACAAAAAGCGCGCGCTGTTAAAACACTCAAAGGCTATGAGAATGATTTGCGCGAATTAATGGCGCAAAAATAAATTAGGCCTGTAGCGAAGCCCACATTTCTTGATCGCGCTCTGCTGTCCAAATACGCGGATTTTTGATGCCCTTGGCTTCATCGTAGGCGCGACTCACATCAAAGGGTAAGCAATGCTCATAGATGAATACATGACCAAAGATGGGGTCCATTTTTTTTCGCGTGTGCGCCATGGCTGCTTTTAAATCCATGTTTTGAGCGACGGCCTCTTTGCCGCAAGCAAACAAAGTTTCGACCCATCGCTTGGTGTAATCAAGTGCTTTGTTAACGTTGGCAGCCCCTTTCATGGACTCTCCACGCCCTGGAACAATAGCATGCGCTTGCAATGATCGCAATGCTTCAAGAGTTACTGGCCATTCTTCGAGCTGTGCATCACCCGTATAAACGCCCGCTTCGTATTCGACCAAATCACCGCTGAATAAAGCCTTTTCGGACTCGACCCACGCAATGGTGTCGCCACGCGTGTGGCCTGAACCTGGATACCAAATTTCGACTTTGACGCCCCCCCAAATCGATGGTGAGGGATCCTTGTCTGCCTGGCTGTCCGTTGCCGATGACCATGGTGGGCCATGTGAGACCCGGAACACTTTGCCCACCTTGAAACAAGCGTGGGAAACGCTCCATCTCGCTTTTCATGTCTGCCTCACCTCGCTCGACAATGAGTTCATAGGTGCCGCGACTGGCGATGATTTCGGTTGCACCTTCTGCTTGATAAGCGCTTGCACCTAAGACGCGCACTGCGTGGTAATGCGTGAGCAATACATATTTGATGGGCTTATTGCTAATGGTGCGAATTTTGGCGATGAGATCGCGGGCCAAGACAGGAGTCGCCGTTGCGTCGCTGACCAATATGTATTGATCTCCAATGATGACACCTGAATTGGGGTCGCCTTCTGCGGTGTAAGCCCAACAATGCGCGCTGAGTTGCTCGAATGTGATTTTTTTGTCGGCTAGGTCCGATTGACTGGCAAATGCTTTGGACATGGGGTCTCCTTGTTTTTATTAAACGGGCCAAACAGCACCGTATTCATTAAGAATGGTGTCAAGCGCAACGTCGTGTGCTTCGGGTTCGAGATCTGGCAAAAAACCATGGGCAAATCCTAAACCAACGGTAAAGGGCTTGGGTTGCAAAGTGTTCAAGGTTCGATCGTAAAAACCTCCGCCATACCCAATTCGATAACCGCCCGCGCCATAACCGACGCAAGGTACCAACAACAAAGTGGGGACAATAATTTCTGTGTCTTTGGGCTTCGGAATGTTGTATGCGTCTTCTTCCATGGGGCAACCTGGGTACCAAGCGTGAAAGACAAGGGTTTTGTGTTCTTTGTTGACAACAGGCAAGCCAATGAGTCTGCGTTGAGGTTCATCGATCAACTCGCCATCTTCTTTCCAGCGATGAAGCGCAGGTATGGGGTCGAACTCGCCCTTGATGGGCCAATAAACACCGATGACGGTGTCGGGTCGATCAAATAACCAAATGCGCAACACGCGCTGAAGCATTTCGGAGCGCTCGAGTCGGTCTGGCATATCCAAACGTTGTTGAATTAATTCTTTTCTAACGAGTTTTTTGTCCATGCGAGATAATCACATCATGTTTTATACAACCATTGTGTCACGAGGCAAAGCGCTTAGTCGCTTATTGGCCTATTTTTTATGTGTTCTCGTTACAGTGACGGGATCGCTATCTTATGCGCAAAACACGGCCAACTCATCGGATGGTGTGTTTTTAGAGATGTCGCAAGCCTTTCAAAAAAACGACCGTAAACGCTTGCAAACCTTATTACCTCAAGCCAAGGGGCATTTGTTAGAGCCTTGGGCCGCTTACTGGGAATTAAAAGTCAGAATGGACGATGCCAGCACCGGTGAAATCAAAGATTTTTTAAATCGCTACGCTGGCACCTATCAAGAAGACCGCTTGCGCAACGATTGGTTGCTACTCCTGGGGTCTCGCAAAGAGTGGGGAATGTTCGATCAAGAATACCCTCTTTACCGCATGCACGACGACAAGGAGGTGGAGTGTTTTGCTGCATTGGTGGAGTACAACAAAGTAGGTCGTACGATATCTGATGCATGGGTGCATACCGTTAGAACCAATTGGATGGCCATGCGACAAGCCGATGAAGGTTGTACTTGGGCAGCCGAGGCGCTTTACCAAAGTCATAAATTTAATGACATGGATATTTGGCGCAAGGTTCGTTTATCCACCGAATACAACAGGCCAAAAACTGCGCGCAATGCGTTCAAAATTATTTCATCCAATGAATTAAATACGTTTGACGACATACAAAACAATGCGATGCGATTTTTAACACGCGCATCTTCAAAAACAAAATCAGCATTTGTAGCCTTAGCTTTGATCAAAGTCGCATCAAACGATGCGGATGCCGCGGCCAAACAAATGGAGTCTCCCTCCCTCTCGCATCTCAATGCAGAGGAAAAAGCTTGGGTTTGGTCTGTGATTGGCAGGCAAGCTGCGGGCAAACTCAACGACAAGTCGTTTACTTATTTTGCCAAGGCCAATACCAATCAAGGTTTGACCGATGAGATGTTGGCTTGGAAAGTTCGCTCTGCATTGCGCGCTGGTGAAACACCGCAATGGGTCACGGTAGAGGCGGCCATTGCTGGCATGAATTCAGATTACAAACGCGACCCTATTTGGGTTTATTGGCAAGCACGTGCCTTGATGGCTCGCAAACCCACCTTGGCTCGTACACAAGAAGACGCGCGCACATTGCTGCAATCGATTGCAGGCGTGCAAGGTTTTTATGAACAACTGGCTATGGAAGAGTTGGGACAAAAAATTACCAAACCCATCAAACCAGAACCGCTCGGTGCGGGCGAAATTTCTGCTGTGCGAAGCAATGTTTCTTTACAACGCGCACTCAAAGCAATTGCTGTAGGCATCCGACCCGATGGCGTGCGCGAATGGAATTACGCCACCAGTTTGGTTGATAACCAAGGCAAGAGTGGGCGCATGACAGATCGTGAAATGGTCGCTGCAGCACAATGGGCGTGCGAACAATCGGTATGGGATCGATGCATCAACACCAGCGACAGATCCAAATTAATTGATTTTGAGTTGCGTTTTCCAATGCCTTTTAAAAAAGAAGTGATTCAACGCAGCAAAGAAATTAATTTAGACCCTGCTTATGTGTATGGCTTGATTCGACAAGAAAGCCGTTTTATTATGGATGCACGATCACATGTGGGCGCCTCCGGCTTGATGCAAGTGATGCCTGCAACCGCCAAGTGGACAGCCAAAAAAATTGGATTAACGGGTTTTAGACCCGAACACATCACGCAACACGACACCAATATTGCAATCGGTACTGGTTATCTTAAATTGGTTCTGGAAAGTTTTGAAGGGTCGATGCCCATGGCGGCAGCAGCCTATAACGCGGGTCCAAGTCGTCCTCGCAAATGGCGTGAAGGTGCATTTTTGGAGGGCGCAATTTGGGCAGAAAATTTACCCTTTAATGAAACGCGCGACTATGTTAAAAAAGTGTTATCCAATACAACCAACTATGCCGCCATCATCACGGGTGAGCCACAATCTTTAAAAGAAAGACTGGGTCGTGTAGGCCCTAGAAATGCAAGCGCACCACCTGAGAGCGAAGAATTGCCATAAATAAAATGGTTCAGGTAGTGATTTCACTGCTTTGCTGCAAAGCCCACATCTGAGCATAGCGGCCCTCTTGATTCAATAAATCTTGATGCGTTCCACGCTCAATGATGCGTCCACTGTCCAAAACTAAGATTTCATGCGCATCAACAACGGTTGATAAGCGATGGGCGATCACCAATGTGGTTTTGTTTTGTGAAGCTGATTGCAACTCGGATTGAATCGCTCGCTCATTGGCGCTATCCAATGCCGATGTCGCTTCATCAAAAATTAAGATCGATGGATTTTTTAACAGCGTTCGTGCAATCGCCACTCGTTGCTTTTCACCACCCGAGAGTTTGAGCCCACGCTCTCCCACTCGCGTTTCATAGCCTAAGGGCGTGCTCACAATGAAATCATGGATGCGTGCGGCTTTGGCAGCAGCTTCTACTTCTTCGCGACTGGCGCTGGGGTTGCCGTATGCAATGTTATAATACACAGTGTCATTAAACAATACCGTGTCTTGCGGAACAATGCCAATGGATTGACGCAAACTCGATTGCGTAACGTGTCGGATATCTTGTCCGTTAATTTGAATGCCGCCGTTGTTGATGTCATAAAAACGAAACATCAAACGCGCCAAGGTTGATTTTCCAGAACCCGAGGGGCCGACCACTGCGACTGTTTTACCAATTGGAATTTCAAAACAGATGTTGTTCAAAATGGGGCGGTTATTGTCGTAAGAAAAATCAACTTGATTAAACGTGACACACGGTGAACTAGGCAGTTGTAATATAGGCGCGTTGGGTTGATCAGCAATTTCTCGCTCTTTTTCTAAGAGTTTGAACATGCGATCTAAATCGGTCAAACTTTGTTTGATCTCGCGATAAATGACGCCCAAAAAATTAAGTGGAATATACAGTTGAATCATGAAGGCATTGATCATCACCAAGTCGCCCAATGTCATTATGCCCGCTACAACGCCTTCGGTGGCACGCCAGAGCATCGCCACCAATGCAATAGCGATGATGATTTGCTGGCCTGTGTTGAGCGCACTCAGCGACGTTTGCGCTTTGACACGTGCACGCCTGAGTTTGTCGAGACTCTCGTCATAGCGACTTGCTTCAAATGATTCGTTGCCAAAATATTTAACGGTTTCGTAGTTAAGCAATGAATCAATTGCACGCGAGTGCGCAGCCGAGTCAAATTCGTTGGCTTGTCTTCTAAAGTGAGTGCGCCACTCGGTAACGGTTACGGTGAAATAAATATAAATGGTCAATGCAGTGAGTGTGATCACTGCATACCATTTGTCAAACTGAACGCCCAAAATTGTGAGTACTAAAAAAACTTCAATCAGTGTGGGCACAATGCTATAAAGCGAATAAGAAATGAGAGATTCAATACCCCGCACGCCTCGCTCTATGTCGCGACTCATGCCGCCCGTTTGTCGCTCCAGATGAAAACGCAAACTCAATGCGTGCAAATGCTCAAACGTTTGTAATGCAATGCGTCGCGCGGCACCTTGCGTGGCTTCAGCAAAAACTAATTCTCTTAATTCGGTAAATCCTGACACGGACAAACGCAACAAACCATAACCAATGAGTAACGCAACAGGCACTGCAATCACCGTTTGTGTTGTCGTTAAAGTCATGTTATCGATCAAATGCTTAAGTAGAATCGGCACGCCCACATTGGATATTTTTGCGCCCACCATGAAGCTCAGCGCTAGAAATACTCGCCACTTGTAATGCCACAAATAAGGGAACAATCGTTGCAGAGTGCCCCAATCGGTTCGCTGCGAAGCAGGTAAAGGTGTTGGGGGCATTTCGGTGGAAGCAGTAGCTTGATAGCGCATCAGTGACAATCGGGTTTGTTTTTATTGCAAGTTAGATTGTGCCTGTGTCTACACATCCCCACCCATTAGCCCCCTCAGTTGCCCTTCCCACCGATCAAGAATTGGTCCTGAAAGTGATTCCCATGCCTGCCGATTGCAATGCTAATGGCGATATTTTTGGCGGTTGGGTGATGGCTCAGGTTGACTTAGCGGGCGCGGTTTTGCCAGCACGCTATGTGCAAGGCCGAATGGCCACGGTTGCTGTCAATGAGTTTATTTTTAAACAACCTGTGAAGGTCGGCGACATTTTGAGCTTTTTTTCTAAAGTCTCTCGTATTGGCAACACATCGATCACGGTCAGCGTTGAAGTGTATGCGGAGCGTTTTTCGTCGCAAGGTCAATATCTGAAGGTGACGCAAGCCAATTTGACTTATGTAGCCATTGATGAGCAAGGCAAGCCTCGCCCGATTCCAAAAAAATAATCACTCAAAGTTTGGAAAAATCGGGCTTGCGTTTTTCCATGAACGCACCAAAAGCTTCACGCGCAGCAGGTTCGCGCAACATTCGACCAAAAATAGCGCCCTCTTCTTTGATGCGCAACAACACTTCTTCTGTTTGACTCGATTTGAGTAAACGCTTGGTTGCGATTAATGCGCTCATCGGTTTGGCGGCTAAACGCGCGGCTTGCTTTTGTGCATATGCATTGACTTCCGAGGGTGGTAAAACGCGATTGACCAAACCCATTTCAAGTGCGGTTTCTGCCAAAAAAGGATCTCCCATGAGTAACACTTCGGCGGCACGGTGATACCCCATCATGCGCGGAACCAACAAACTCGATGCAGCTTCTGGACATAATCCCAAATTAACAAAAGGCATAGAAAAAGCGGCGTTGTCACCTGCATAAACCAAATCGCAATGAAAAAGTAGTGTGGTGCCAATACCGACTGCTGGACCACAAACAGACGCAATCATAGGCTTAGAAAAAGTTGCAATCCCTTTTAAAAAATGGAAGACGGGCGCTTCCTCGTTTGAAGCGGGTGTATTTAAAAAATCACCAATGTCATTGCCCGCACTAAAAATAGTTTCATTCCCTTGAAAGACCAGCACGCGTGTATCTTTGCTTTGCTCAGCCTCTAATATGGCAATCGCCATATCACTGTACATGCTCGCCGTAATGGAGTTTTTTTTGTTGACTCGGTTCAATGTGATAGTTAAAACGCCTTGATCAAAATGGATGAGTATGTCGCTCATAAAAAATCCTTATAAGAATAAGAGGTAAGTTATCAATCGAACGCGTGTTGCACTTGCATCAACACATCGCTACCTGCTCGCGCTGTTTGCATGAGCATAGCGGTTTCTGGCAGCAATTTTGCAAAATAAAACTTGGCGGTTTCAATTTTGGCTTTATAAAACGGATCCGCATTGCCTGCAGCGATTTGTTGCAAAGCAACTTGCGCCATGCGCGCCCAAAAATAGGCGAACACTAAATGACCCGCGACACGCAAATAATCGACAGCAGCAGAACCCACTTCATCCGCATTTTGCAGGCCCTTTAAACCGATCTCAGTGGTGAACTGCGTCATTTGTTGGCCCAGCTGAGCAAGCGGCTTGATAAATACTTGCATCTCTTCGTTGTCGGATTCTTCAGTGACCAACTGCGCAATTAATTGACCAAATTTTTTGAGCGTGGCGCCTTGATTGCCCAACACTTTTCTACCCAACAGATCCAAGCTTTGAATCGTATTGGTGCCCTCGTAAATCATGTTAATGCGCGAGTCGCGTAAGTATTGTTCCATGCCCCACTCACGAATAAATCCGTGACCACCAAAAACTTGCAAACAAGCAGAAATGGAAGTCCATCCGTTGTCAGTGATGAAGGCTTTGACGATGGGCGTGAGAAAGGCGACCAATTCGGCAGATTCTTTTCTAATAGATTCATCGGGATGGTTAAGCTCTTTATCGATCAACAACGCACAATACAAACTCAACGCACGGCCTCCTTCTGCATATGCTTTTGCAGTGAGTAGCATCTTGCGCACATCAGGGTGCTCCAAGATGCTGTCAGCGGGTTTGCTGGGCTGCTTCACGCCCGTTAGACTGCGCGATTGAAGGCGGTCTTTGGCATAGGCCAATGCATTTTGATAGGCCACTTCGGTAAGTCCTAACGATTGCATACCAACACCGATGCGCGCCGCATTCATCATCACAAACATAGCAGCTAATCCTTTGTTGGGTTCGCCCACCAACGTGCCCAAAGCGCCTTCTAAAGACATTTGACATGTAGCACTGCCGTTGATGCCCATTTTGTGTTCTAGTGCGGTGCAATAGATGGGATTGCGTGCGCCCAAGGTTCCGTCGGCTTGCACATGAAATTTAGAAACTACAAATAAACTAATTCCTTTGCTTCCAACAGGCGCGTCGGGTAATCGTGCCAAAACAAGATGAACAATATTGGGGACGAAATCATGATCGCCAGAGCTGATAAAAATTTTATTGCCAGTGAGTTTGTATGTGCCGTTGGCTTGTGGCTCTGCTTTGGTTTTGAGCATGCCCAAATCGGTTCCGCAATGCGCTTCGGTTAAACACATGGTGGCGGTCCATTCCCCGCTAGTGAGTTTTGGTAAATACAAATCTTTTTGCTCAGGCGTGCCGTGCGCATGAAGTGCTTCATAAGCGCCATGCGTCAAACCAGGATACATGGTCCAAGCTTGATTGGCGCTGTTGAGCATTTCATAAACGCATTGATTGACAACAATGGGTAATCCTTGACCACCGTATTTGGGATCGCAACTGAGTGCTGGCCAGCCCCCTTCTACAAATTTTGCAAAAGCCTCTTTGAAGCCATTGGGGGTTTTGACTTCATGAGTTTGGTGGTTGAGTTGACAGCCCTGTTGGTCGCCTACTGTATTGAGTGGAAATAAAATGTCTGATGCAAATTTTCCACCTTCTTCTAATACCGCGCGAATGGTATCGCTGTCGATGTCTGCATGTGTAGGCATACCTTTGTATTCATCTGTTGCATGCAATACTTCATTAACTAAAAACATCATGTCTTTGATGGGTGGTGCGTAACTGGGCATAGCTATTTCTTTCTGACTTCCAAATTGAATGAATGTTGGCCGTAGCGTTGCAAGATGTGATCAAATCCCACTTGCGCACGCGTTGATGTTTTGTCTGTTTTTAAAAATCTAGCTTCAAAATGCAATGCCAAAATCAAACCATGAATTTCAAACGACGTTTGTTTGACATCAATGTCTGACTTTAAATGCCCTTCTTCTTTGGCTTGCATCACACAACGATGAACGGCTTGAAGCCATGTTTTGACTGAACTGGCCAATGCATCGCGCACAGGGCCTGGTCGATCGTCAAATTCTGCCGCGCCACTGATGTACAAGCATCCTGAATCAATTTCGATGGTGGTGCGTTTCATCCAACTGTCAAACAACGCTTTTAAACGCGGCAAACCTCTTGGCAAATGCATGACTGGAAAAAAAATTTCTTTTTCAAAACGCTGGTGGTATTCACGAATCACTGATATTTGTAACTCTTCGCGCGATCCAAAATGCGCAAACACACCTGACTTGCTCATCTTCATCACTTCTGCGACTGCGCCAATGCTCAAGCCTTCTAAACCTATTTGCGTTGCCAAACTCAGGGCGGCATCTACAATGGCCGCTTTGGTTTGTTGACCCTTGAGAAGCAAACGCGTGGCACTGCTATTGGGTGACTTAACGGTGTTTTCTACCAGTTGAAGTCTGTTTTGTTTGAGTAATGTCATGTCTTGCCTTAAAATAGAACGACCGTTCTATTTTATCTTGTTTCAGCGATTTTGTAAAACCTTTTTTGTTGGTTGCCCTGCTTGGCTTGGCATTTTTAAAATAAGTTTATGGAAGTTACTCGGATTTTGGCGATTCGACATGGCGAAACAGCTTGGAATGTGGACACACGCATTCAAGGTCAATTGGATATTCCTCTGAATGCAGCTGGGCAGTGGCAAGCCGAGCAAGCGGGACGCGCCTTGTCGGACGAAAAAATCGATGCGATTTATTGCAGTGATCTATTACGTGCGCATCACACAGCCATTGCGATTGGTAAAGCCGTTGGCGTTGAGCCTATCGTGACACCGATGTTGAGAGAGCGCCATTTTGGAAAATTACAAGGAAAAACTTGGGCTGAAATTGAAAGCGATTTTCCGAATGAATCGCGCATGTGGAAATCGCGTCAACCCGATTGGCAGCCCGATGGGGGCGAGAGTTTGTTGCAAATGATTGATCGCATCGAACATGCGTCCAACACGCTAGCCGCACCGCATCAAGGTCAGCATATTATTTGGGTTGCACATGGTGGCGTGCTTGATATTTTGTATCGACTTGCAACGGTTCAACATGTGCAAGCGCCACGCACTTGGAGTTTACGCAACACCGCTATCAACCGATTGATGTGGGTCAATCAAAAATTACAAATGGTGGGATGGGGAGACGAGACGCATTTAGACAATCAAGCGTCTTCTGCGCCAAACAATCCACCTGCAGACGCAGGCGGCGATACGCCCAAGTGACGATAAGCCGCGAGTGTGGCAATGCGGCCACGTGGCGTGCGTTGCAAATAGCCTTGTTGAATTAAAAAAGGCTCGATCACGTCTTCGATGGTGTCGCGTTCTTCGCCAATGCTAGCGGCGACGTTGTCTAATCCAACGGGACCACCATCGAATCGATGAATCACGGCTTCGAGTAATTTGCGATCCATCACATCAAAACCTTTGGGATCAACATCGAGCATGACCAAGGCCGCTTGTGCAATCGCTTGTGAAATATGACCGTCGGCTTTGACTTCGGCGTAATCGCGAACGCGTCGGAGCAATCGATTGGCGATACGCGGTGTTCCACGTGAGCGCTGTGCAATTTCAAATCCGCCCGCATCATCGATTTTTGCTTTGAGCAATCCTGAACTTCGCATCACGATGCGTTGCAATTCTTCGGGTGTGTAAAACTCAAGGCGCGCCACAATGCCAAATCGATCCCTCAATGGATTGGTGAGCATGCCCGCACGTGTGGTGGCACCCACCAACGTAAACGGTTGTAAATCGAGTTTGATACTGCGCGCCGCAGGGCCGTCACCAATCATGATGTCAATTTGGTAATCCTCTAACGCAGGATACAAAATTTCTTCAACAACGGGTGACAAGCGATGAATTTCATCGATGAACAAAACATCGTTTTTTTCTAAGTTGGTGAGTAGCGCGGCCAAGTCTTTGGGTTTTTCTAAAACTGGACCGCTGGTTTGACGCAAATTAACGCCCAACTCTTGCGCAATGATGTGACTCAATGTGGTTTTGCCCAGTCCTGGTGGACCAAACAACAACACATGATCCAATGCTTCATCTCGTTTGCGCGCAGCACCGATAAAAATTTCTAATTGTTCGCGAACTTTGAGTTGCCCCACATACTCTTGCAACAACTTGGGTCTGAGTGCACGCTCAATGGCTTCTTCTTTGGGATTAACAGGTGCGGCAGAGATCACGCGGGGTGCAGCGTTGAAGTCATCTCCAAAATCATCGGTTTGTATGCTCATTTGGCCAACGCTTTCAATGCCAATTTAATACCTTCGCTCACGCCAACCGTTGGTGGCAGCGCTCTGAGTGCGAGTGCGGCCTCCTTGTCGCTATAACCCAAGGCCACCAAAGCTTGCAAAATATCCAATGCATGATCACTACCTGCATGCGGTGAAGAAACACCGATATCTGCGCCCATTTTGCCTTTGAGTTCTAACAACAAACGCTCGGCTGTTTTTTTGCCAATGCCTGGAATTTTGACCAAACGACCCGCTTCTTGCAATGTAATGGCTTGCGAGAGTTCGGCCACACTCATACCACTCAACACACCGAGTGCCGTGCGTGGGCCCACGCCCGATATTTTGATGAGTTGCCTAAATGCGGTTCTTTCTTCGGTGGTGCCAAAGCCATACAAAATTTGCGCGTCTTCGCGCACCACAAAATGCGTGAGTAAGGTTACTTTTTCACCTACCGCGGGCAAGTGATAAAACGTGCTCATGGGCACGTCCACTTCGTAGCCTACGCCATGGCAATCCACCAACACTTGGGGTGGATTTTTGCCAATTAACACGCCATTTAACTGACCGATCATGTTTTGCCTATCATTGGGGAACTTTTCAGGATTATCGACTTGATTCTTAAACACACATTCACACCACCTAACAACACCCGTCTGGCTCACCTTTGCGGGCCTATGGACGAACATTTACGCAGCATTGAATTGTCCTGCCAGGTGCGTATCACGCGCAGACAAGGGGAATTCAAGGTGGATGGGCCTAAAGCCACGGCTCAAAAGGCCATGGAGATTTTGCAGGCCTTGTATGAGCGTGCTGGCCGCTCCATTCCACCCGATTATGTGCAATTGATGTTGTCAGCAGATGTGCCCATGCCCACTGACAGCGATGACACAATAATTTTGCAAACCAAACGCGACGATTTGCGCGCTCGTACACCCAATCAGAGTTTGTATTTGGACAATATCGCCTCGCACGATATCACTTTGGGCATTGGACCAGCTGGAACAGGCAAAACTTATTTGGCCGTGGCCAGTGCTGTTGATGCCTTGGAGAGAAGCGCGGTGCAACGCATTGTGCTGACGCGTCCTGCCGTTGAAGCGGGAGAAAAATTAGGTTTTTTACCAGGTGATTTGGGGCAAAAAGTCGATCCCTATTTGCGACCCTTGTACGACGCTTTGTACGATTTGATGGGATTTGATCGTGTGCAAAAAGCGTTTGAGCGCAACACTTTAGAAATTGCTCCGTTGGCTTTTATGCGTGGGCGCACACTCAATCATGCATTTGTGATTTTGGATGAAGCACAAAACACCACGCCTGAACAAATGAAAATGTTTTTAACGCGTATGGGTTTTGGCTCTAAAGCGGTGGTCACGGGTGACGTGAGTCAAATCGATTTACCCAAGGGTCATCCAAGCGGATTGGTTGATGCGGAGCATGTTTTGAAACGCGTCAAAGGCATTGCCATCACGCATTTCACCAGTAAAGACGTCGTGCGTCACCCCTTGGTTGCACGCATCGTTGATGCGTATGATGCGCAACGCACACGAAGTGCGGCGAAAGATTAATGCGATGAAATCACTGCCACAACTACAACTGTCATTACAATTTGGAGACGTGCCTTCTATTGCGCGACATCGCAAGGCATTACCGCGCCATTGGGTTACCAGATGCATTCGAAATGCATTGCAATGCGATGCAGAAATAACGGTGCGCATCGTGAACGAGGAAGAAGGCCAATACCTAAATAAAACTTATCGCAAAAAAAATTATCCAACCAATGTTTTAACGTTTGATTACGAACATAAACCTAAAGTGATTGCTGATTTGGTGTTGTGTGCGCCTGTGATTGCAAAAGAAGCAAAAGATCAGCACAAAACTTTGCGAGATCACTACGCTCATTTATTGGTGCACGGCACTTTGCATGCGCAAGGCTGGGATCATGAAACCAGCTTGGCCGATGCGCATGAGATGGAAGCCTTAGAAATAAAAATTCTTGCCGTGTTAATTGGGGTCAGATAAGGATTGATTAATTGTTATCTGATCCCAATTTCCTTTCTGCCCATTGTTTGGATTCTTGACCTGATGTTTCTTCAAGCAATCGCACTTTGACGCTTTTGCCTTTGATGCGACCGCTGGATAGACGTTGCACCGCCTCATGACCAATGTCTTTTGTAACGGCTACATAAGTTGAAAATTCATTGACATTGATTTTGCCTATTTGGGCGGCCACAAAACCTGCTTCACCCGTGAGTGCGCCCAACACATCGCCAGGTCTGATTTTTTCTTTTCTTCCACCAACGATTTGTAAAGTGCGCATCGGTGCGTCCAAAGGTTCAATAGACGTTGCAGATAACGTCGAGAGTTTTTGCCATTCGCTATCGCGTGATTGCAATTGCTCGATGCGCCCCACACTGCCCATTTCGTCCATGCTCACCAAAGTCAAGGCCAATCCTTCTGCGTCAGCGCGCCCCGTGCGACCGATTCGGTGAATATGAATTTCCGAGTCGGGTGTTACATCCACATTGATCACGGCCTCTAATTGCGTGATATCCAAACCACGCGCAGCCACATCGGTTGCCACTAAGACCGAACAACTTCGATTAGAAAATTGCACCAACACTTGATCTCGCTCACGTTGTTCTAACTCGCCATACAAGGCCAATGCACTAAAGCCTTGCGACTGCAACACCGAAAGCAAGGCTTTGCACTGCTGCTTGGTATTGCAAAACGCCAAGGTGGAAGCAGGACGAAAATGGTTCAGCAACAAAGAAACTGCATGAAGACGTTCATCGTCGCGTATTTCAAAAAATATTTGTTTGATTTTTTGTGTGTTGTGTTGACTTTGAACTTTGATGGTTTGCGGCGAGCGCATGAATTGCGAAGCCAACTTACCAATCCCATCGGGATAGGTGGCAGAAAATAACAAAGTTTGACGCTCTGCATTGCATTGTTGAACCACTTGGGTGATGTCTTGTAAAAAACCCATATCGAGCATGCGATCGGCCTCATCAAGCACCAATGTTTTGACAGAGTTCAATCTGAGATTGCCGCGCGCTAAATGATCCAAGATGCGCCCAGGTGTTCCAACCACCACATGCGCGCCGTGTTGCAAACTTTGTTCTTGTCCACGCAAAGCAACGCCTCCGCAAAGGGTTACCACTTTGATGTTGGCAATACTACGCGCCAAACGCCTGATCTCGGTAGTCACTTGATCGGCCAACTCACGCGTGGGACACAACACCAAGGATTGAACCGCGTGTTGAGTTGCAATTAATTTTTCTATCAAGGGTAAGCCAAATGCCGCTGTTTTCCCGCTACCCGTGCTGGCTTGCGCAATCAGATCTTGTCCAGCCAAGGCCAACGGCAAACTTTCCGCTTGTATGGGTGTCATCTGCAAATAACCCAATTGAGTGAGGTTATCCAACGCGGTTGCCGACAAGGATGTAATTGAAAATAATTGAGTTGATGTTTGCATGCCTCAATTATGCGGGGCAAAGTCAAGTCATTAAAAAATTAAATGAGAAGATCTTGATCGCCGTGCGCTTCAACATCGGTGGTCAAAAGCTGAATGCTTGCTCTTAAACCAGGTACCGCTGTGAGCAAAGCCTGCTCCACCGTCAAACGCAAAGACGCAGCACGCCCCAGCGACCAAGACGACGGCATGTGCATGTGAAGATCCACATAACGCCTTTGGCCTGCGCGTCTGGTACTCACATGATCGAATCGAATGATGAAGCTCTCACCGCGTTTGTGCTCAAACTCCGCCAAAACACTGTGAATTTTTTCGATCACTTCAAGCTCCAAAGCCTCGTCCATCAAACCCTGAGATGAGCGCCAAATCAAATGAATACCTTCTTTAAAAATATTAATAGCAACGCCCATTGCAACCACGGCATCGAGCCATAGCCACCCTGTCACCCCAACCAAAGCAATACCCACAATAACGCCGGCTGAAGTCCAAACATCGGTGACCAAATGTTTGGCATCAGCCTCAAGGGCAATCGAGCGATGCTCACGCGCCGCTTCAAACATCACCCATGCCAGCAATCCATTGAGAGCTGAGCTGACCAATGACAAGGCCAAGCCCCATCCGATTTTTGACAACGGTTGAGGGTCGAACAATCGATACGCTGAGGTCCAAATGATTCCCAAGGAAGCAACAATAATCAAGATGCCTTCAAAGCCAGATGAGAAATACTCCGCCTTGTGATGTCCGTAAGGATGCTCCGCGTCGGGGGGCTGCGCTGCTACGGTCACCATAGCCAAACCAAACATCGCACTGGCTAGATTAACCACCGACTCCATTGCATCGGATAAAAGACCGACAGAATCGGTGAGCCACCAAGCTAGAGTTTTTAAGATGATGGTGATGAGGGCGACAAAAGTAGATGCCCATAAGAATGTCTTGGGACTGAATGTTTTCAATAATGATATTTGCTTTAGCATGCTGTTATCGTAAAGCAAAACGATCAAGAAAAGAACAAAATAACCAACGGCTCAAAAAGATCGATCAAATGGCTAAAGAGCAGGATGCTATTCAAAATGGGAATGGTAATAAACCAGAAAAAAGATTTTCTTTCAAGTTCAGGATGCCAGAACAAATAGAAGAAAATAAAATTTAATTTGAAAAATAAGTACAGTATCTTGAGGAATACGAAGCATTAATGAATCTTGAAACTTAAGATGATATCGATGACGGTAATATTGAAAATGTGATGGAAGTAAAAATAAATCATGTGCCTATTTCACAAGCACCCCGAGCACTGTATAACTTAAACAATATGACTAACGGGCACCTTAGTAAAAAGTAGCGTACTACGATTGCCTTTGCAAACCCAATCATTGCAATAGGTAAATTAATTGTAATCATCATTCAAATAAAGCCATTTTTATGCCACCCCATCTATTTCCACGCCATCCAATCATTTAAATATTGGCACCTCACAAATTAATTGCTTCAAAAAAGCGCATCTTCAAAACAATTCAAAAATTAAACGATTAGAAGCCGCTATTTCTACTAAGCGCAAAGAATTCATGTCTAGCTTCAATACTTGGAATAACAATCCAAACAAGATGAAGGGTGATGCTGATTGGTATATTGCAAACAGTCACAAAGAGAATTTAGCCGCACTCAGAAATCAGCTTGAGGAACTCAAAAAATCTGGAAAAAATGGTGGCTTTGCAAAAGAGTCTAGAAATGTGAATCGACAAATCATTTCCACTAAAAATCATGGCGTGAACTTTTCAATCGCTTTTGATAGCCTACAAAAAAATCATGGCGAATCTGCTGCTTCAGCCGTGACTCACGTATAAAAAATGAAGTTTTATAAAAACTTTTTAGTAAATAGTAAATAATTTACTTATTCAACACCACTCTCGCAAATTTTCTTTTGCCCACTTGAAACACATAAGTTCCTGCATCTAACTTCAAGGCTTTGTCGCTAATGACCACAGAGTCGATGCGAACACCGCTGCCGTCTATGATTCGGTTAGCCTCACTTGACGAAGGCGCTAATC
Source organism: Betaproteobacteria bacterium (assembly GCA_009921265.1). Lineage (GTDB taxonomy): Bacteria > Pseudomonadota > Gammaproteobacteria > Burkholderiales > Burkholderiaceae_C > Limnohabitans. The sequence goes on from RFYV01000019.1 coordinate 22,483, forward strand.
CTGCAGCCTTTAATAAAGCACCAACGCCCATAGGAGCGCCAGTCAAAATCACCTCAGCGATTTGATCGGGCACTCCGCCTTTGCTACGATTGACAAAATCTTGCTCGGCCAAGTCTGCTAATGCAACGCTGTGAAAACGCGCGGTAATTTCTTTGGCCAACATTACTTTGGCATCTCGAGGATTGCGCCCACCTTGAATTTCTTTTTTCAAGGATTCAATCTGCGCTATGGTTTGAAAACTCAGCAAAGTAAACCAACGCCACATCAACTCATCGCTTATGGACATGACTTTTGCAAACATGGTGTTGGCGTCTTCTGAAATACCGATGTAATTATTTTTACTTTTCGACATTTTTTCAACGCCGTCTAAGCCTTCTAACAAGGGCATGGTTAATATACACTGCGGTTCTTGGCCGTATTCTTGTTGTAAATGTCGACCCACCAATAAATTGAATTTTTGATCGGTGCCGCCCAATTCCAAATCCGAATGTAACGCCACGCTGTCATACCCTTGCATGAGCGGATATAAAAATTCATGAACACTGATGGACTGCCCGCCTTTGAATCGTTTGCTAAAGTCATCGCGCTCCATCATGCGAGCGACTGTGTATTTGGCGGCCAATTGAATCATGCCTCGCGCGCCTAAAGGATCGCTCCACTCGCTGTTATATCGAATTTCTGTACGCGCAGGGTCGAGCACCAAACTCGCTTGCTTGTAATAGGTTTGCGCATTTGCTTCGATTTGTTCTTTGGTTAAAGGTGGACGTGTGGTGTTGCGGCCCGATGGATCCCCAATCATGGTGGTGAAGTCACCAATCAAAAAAATCACCTGATGCCCCAAGTCTTGTAACTGACGCATTTTGTTGAGGACCACCGTGTGACCCAAGTGAATGTCGGGCGCAGTGGGATCGAGCCCCAATTTGATGCGCAATGGCTTGGCCGTGGCATGCGATTTGACGAGTTTTTTAATCCATTCGTGCTGCGGAAGCAGTTCGTCGCAACCCCGCAAACTCACAGCCAAGGCCTCCTTAACCTCATCGGGAGTAGAAGTTTGCGATACAGGTGTTTGATTCATATGGTTTTTTACCTTGTCAGGCTGTAATTTGGAGGATATAATGATCCCTCTCGGGCCATTGGGTCGATCCGTCGATTCTAATTTGCTCCTTTCAGTTTTATGTTGTGTGCGGGCAATAAGTCTGCACGGAGTTTTTTTTGCTGTTGTTCCTCCATTCACTGGTCAAAGCCATTTACAACTTGCCACGCACTTATCACAAACGCTGGCTGGCTGGCGTCGCCATCTTGGCATTGGTGGGGGCTGGTACGGCCACGGCTTTGGTTAGCCTTGGACCAGACGCTTCTCAGTTAAGCGTCAAGCTAATCATTGAAGACGTCATTCCTTCCATTGGCAATCAAACGCAAGCGCTGGAACAAACACAATTGCGTTTATATCGATCAGACACCACGCGCTCCAGCGATAGCGCCAGCAGTTTATTGGCACGCCTAGGTATCTCTGATCCAAAAGCAGAAGCATTCTTACGCAGTCATGCTGTAGCGCGTCAAGCCTTATTGGGTCGCGCAGGTCGTTGGGTCAGCGTCGAAGCAGATAACCATCAACGTTTGGTTAAGCTCACTGCCAAATGGACGCAAGACGAGTCGTCGCAATTTCAAAAATTAGTCATCACACAAGACAGTGGTGCTTTATCAATCACACTCAATACAGCGCCCCTTACTGCCTCGATTCGCATGGCCAGCGGCACGATTCAATCGTCATTGTTTGCTGCAACCGACGATGCGCGCATTCCCGATAGCGTTGCAATTCAATTGGCAGATGTTTTTTCGGGTGATATCGATTTCCATCGTGCACTTCGCAAGGGTGATCGCTTCTCTGTGGTCTACGAAACTCTAGAAGCCGATGGCGAACCCGTTCGCTCGGGTCGTGTTTTATCGGCGGAGTTTGTCAACAACGGCAAGTTATTTCAAGCCATGTGGTTTGAAGACCCTAACAATGCACGCAAGGGTGCTTATTACAACCTTGATGGACTAAGTCTTCGCCGCGCCTATTTAGCTTCACCATTGGCTTTTTCTCGCGTCACTAGCGGTTTCAAAATGCGATTCCATCCTATCTTGCAAACATGGCGTGCGCATTTAGGTGTCGACTACGCCGCTCCAACGGGCACACCCGTTCGCAGCGTGGGTGATGGTGTTGTTGAAACAGCAGCGTCTCTCAATGGTTTGGGAAATGTTGTCATCATTTCTCATCGTAGTGGACATTCAACGGTTTATGCTCACTTAAGCAAAATTCAAGTCAAAAAAGGGCAACGCATTGCTCAAGGTCAAACCGTCGGATTGGTTGGTGCAACAGGTTGGGCAACTGGTCCGCATTTGCATTTTGAATTTCGCATAAATGGGCAGCACAAAGACCCTCAGTTAATTGCTCGACAAAGCGAAGCCGACCCTGTGTTGGCCGCTTCTAAGCCCGAATTCATGCGACTTGCACAATCGGTGCGCCAGCAATTGGTGCAAGCTTCAACTGTGCAAATGACCAGCACACAATAATCACATGTCTGAGCTGTACATCGGCTTGATGTCCGGCACCTCTCTTGATGGTGTAGACGGTGTGTTGGTTAACTTTGACAATACTGGTTTTGAGGTCATTGCGCATCACGCGAATGAAATGCCAAGCACACTCAAACAATCTTTTTTATCTCTAAATCAAAGTGGCGATGATGAGTTACATCGCGGTGCGCTGGCTGCCAATGCATTGGTCCAGGTTTACTCAAACGTTGTTGATCATCTGCTCCAAGCCTCTCGTTTTTCTGCAGGCGACATCAAAGCGATTGGCGCGCATGGACAAACAGTCAGGCATCAGCCTCGATTACACGATGGTGTTGGTTATACATGGCAACTCAACAATCCATCCTTGCTAGCAGAACTCACTTCTATTTCTGTGGTGGCCGACTTTCGAAGCCGTGACGTTGCCGCAGGTGGTCAGGGTGCACCACTTGTCCCCGCATTTCATCAATATATTTTTGGCAATCACAATCAATCGATTTGCGTTCTTAATTTAGGCGGCATCTCTAATATCACCACGCTCATCCCTCAAACCCAAGTGCTTGGTTTTGATTGTGGTCCTGCCAACGCACTCATGGATGAATGGTGTTTTGAACACACACAACAATCTTTTGATCAAAATGGCGATTGGGCTTTTCAAGGAAACATCAACGATCAATTATTAAAAAATATGTTGGCCGATGCTTTTTTTCAACTGCCGCCACCCAAAAGCACAGGACGCGATCATTTCAACCGTCATTGGTTGATGCATCACTTAAAACATTTTCCCAACCTTCGTCCGGTTGATGTGCAAACCACGCTTGCAGCGCTCACGGTGCAATCCATCGCGCAATCGATTCAACAATTTGCGCCCGCCACGCAAGAGCTAGTTGTTTGTGGCGGTGGTGCGCTCAATACACATTTGATGCAATCTTTGCAAAATACATTGACAAGAGTTCAAGTGATTGCGTCCGACCAACGAGGCTTACCTGCGATGCAGGTAGAAGCCTGTGCATTTGCTTGGTTAGCGCGTCAAACTGTATTTGGATTAACAGGTAATTTACAAAGCGTAACTGGTGCACAAGGCACCCGTATCTTGGGGGCTATATACCCCGCTTAATCGTTAGTTAAAAGTTTAAGTAGAAAAAGATGAACCGCATCCACATGTAGAAGTGGCATTGGGGTTTTTAATGACAAATTGAGCACCTTGCAAATCTTCTTTGTAATCGATTTCTGCGCCTAACAAGTATTGATAGCTCATTGCATCGATTAATAAAGACACGCCATTTTTGCTCATGGTGGTGTCGTCTTCATTGACGATTTCATCGAAGGTAAAACCGTATTGAAAACCTGAGCAACCACCACCTTGTACAAACACACGAAGTTTGAGCTCTGGGTTGCCTTCTTCGGCAATGAGGTCTGCCACTTTGGCGGCTGCACTGTCTGTGAAGACAATGGGTTGTGGCATTTCGGTTTGAATGTTTTCGGCGACTGCGCTCATGGGATGCTCCAGGTTTCTTTGAAGAATGTGTAATAGTAACGTAAATTGGTCAACAATACTGTAAGTGCGGTTTTATGACCACAAGCCATAGGTTTGATGGCTATAAAAAAAGCCGCATAGCTTGTGGCCAGCGGCTTTTTGGGATTGCCAGAAAACAGCGTTGATTAACGCTTGCTGAACTGCTTGCGACGACGCGCAGAATGCAAACCAACCTTTTTACGCTCAACTTCACGGGCGTCACGAGTGACAAAGCCTGCGGCTGACAACGCGGGTTTGAGCGTTGCGTCATAGTCGATGAGGGCGCGCGTGATGCCGTGTCTAACGGCGCCCGCTTGGCCTGATTCACCACCGCCGTGCACATTGACTTGAATGTCAAATGCAGCGTCGTTTTGAGTGAGCATGAGGGGTTGCTTGGCAATCATGATGGAGGTTTGACGTCCGAAGTACTCGGAGATGTCTTTTCCATTGACCATGATTTTGCCTGAGCCTTTTTTCATAAAGACACGTGCGACGCTGGATTTGCGACGACCTGTGCCATTGTTCCATTCACCAATCATTGCTGGCTCCTTAGATTTCTAGCACTTGTGGCTGTTGCGCACTATGGGGATGCTCAGCACCACCATAGACCTTAAGTTTTTTGATCATGGCGTAACCCAGAGGACCTTTGGGCAACATGCCCTTAACGGCTTTTTCGAGCGCACGGCCAGGATGTTTGGCTTGCATGTCTTGAAAATTGGTGCCGTAGATGCCACCCGGATAGCCCGAGTGACGGTAGTAAACCTTGTCGAGAGCTTTGTTGCCCGTGACACGGATTTTGGATGCATTGATGATGACGATGAAATCGCCAGTATCGACGTGAGGCGTATAAATGGCCTTGTGTTTGCCGCGTAAACGGAGTGCTGCTTCGCTGGCAACACGTCCGAGCACCTTGTCGGTGGCGTCAATCACAAACCACTCATGCTTCACGTCAGCAGGTTTTGCGCTGAACGTAGACATGGTTTTCCTTGAGTGGGTTGTGCAAATCCTTTTCCACGGTCGGCGTTCTTCTGATGAGAACCTCTTAGGTGGGATTTAAACTCCGCCGCGGGATTTGACCTGGCGCTGCGAAGCCCTCCATTCTATCCCAAACTTACCCTTTAAGGCTAGTTTCAAGGCATATTGCAGTTACCATGGATGTATGTTCAGTTATCGCCACGCTTTTCACGCCGGCAACCATGCCGATGTCCTCAAACACACGGTTTTGGTGTCTATTTTATCTCATATGACCGACAAAGCCGCAGGCTTGGTGGTGGTGGACACGCACGCCGGTGCAGGTCTCTACCCCATGGAGATAGGCTCATCCACCAAGGGATCAGAGGTGAGTGAAGGCTTACATTCTTTGCGAACGCGATTGCAATCATCGGGAGAAACTGTAACTGAGGCCTTGCAAAACTACCTCAAAGTGGTGGGCGCATTCAGAGGCCAAGGGGGCTCAGCCATCTATCCTGGCTCACCATTCATCATTCAACATCTGTTGCGTGAGCAAGACAAACTCAAACTCTTCGAATTGCATCCCAGCGATATTCGCGCACTCGATGGTCATGTGGCGCAACTGCGTGCAGGAAGACAAGTGGCCGTGCTGCGAGAAGATGGATTTGAAGGATTGAAAAAATTTATTCCACCAACAACGCGTCGTGGTTTGGTCTTGATGGATCCCAGTTATGAAATCAAATCGGATTACATGCGTGTCACAGAAAGCATCAGCGACGCATTAAAAAGATTTTCAACGGGCACTTATTTGATTTGGTATCCGATCATCCCAAGACCGCAAGCGCACAGTCTGCCCAAAAATTTAATTCGATTGGCGCAACAAGTGCGCAAGCCTTGGTTGCATACAACCCTGCGCATTAAATCGGGTGCTGTTCAAACCAACACAGCAGACTTTGATCCCGATAAACGCCCTAAGCAAGGCGGCTTGAGTGCGAGCGGCATGCTCGTGATCAATCCACCTTACACGCTCAAAGAGGCGCTACAACAATCATTGCCACAGATGGTGCAATGGATGGGTCAAGACAAACAATCAGGTTTTACTTTAGAGGCAGGCGCTTAATAATTTCAGTTGTAGCCGTACTTTGATTCATCGTATAAAAATGCAAACCAGGTGCACCAGCCGTTAGTAGTTGATCGCATAAATCGGTGACCACATCTAAACCAAACGCACGAATGCTGGCTGTGTCGTCACCAAACTCTTGCAAACGCAATCGTATCCAACGCGGTATTTCTGCACCACACGCGTCCGAAAAACGCATGAGTTGTGTGGAGCTGATGATGGGCATGATGCCAGGCACAACGGGTATGTCTGCACCCATGGCGTAAGCATCATCGACAAATCGAAAATAGGCGTCGGTGTTGTAAAAATATTGTGTGATGGCGGAGCTTGCGCCCGCTTTTACTTTTGTAACATAAGCTTGCAAATCGGCATGCGCTGTTTTGGCTTGCGGATGAATTTCGGGATAGCAACCCACTTCGATATGAAAGTGTGACGCTGTTTCTTGACGAATATAGGCCACTAAATCACTGGCGTAACGAAACTCACCAAACGTTCCGTGCCCACTGGGCAAATCACCACGCAATGCAACGATACGATTAATTCCTGCATCTTTAAAAATTTGCAATTGCGCACGAACACTTTGCGCTGATGCACCAATACAAGAAAAATGCGGTGCAGCGCGATGACCATCGGTCAAAATAGCTTGCACTGTTTGCAATGTACCGTCTTGTGTAGAGCCTCCAGCGCCATAAGTAACGCTGAAGAACTCGGGCTTTAAAGCGTACAACTCGCGACGAACTTGCTCGAGTTTTTTAGCACCCTCGGGGGTCTTGGGTGGAAAAAACTCAAAGCTAATCGGCGTGGGTTTTGACACGTGCAACATTAATAGCGGTATGTATCAGGCTTGTAAGGGCCTTGCTTAGACACGCCAATGTAGTCGGCTTGCTCGGTGGTGAGTTCGGTGAGCATCGCGCCTACTTTTTGCAAATGCAAACGTGCAACTTTTTCATCTAAGTGTTTGGGCAACACATAAACCTTGCCGGATTCGTAATTTTTGGGTTGTGTGAACAACTCGATTTGTGCAATCGTTTGATTGGCAAATGAGCTGCTCATTACAAAACTGGGGTGTCCTGTGCCACAACCTAAATTAACCAAACGTCCTTTGGCCAACATGATGATGCGCTTGCCATCGGGAAAGATGATGTGATCGACTTGTGGCTTGATTTCTTCCCACTTGTATTTTTCAACGGAAGCGATATCAATTTCATTGTCGAAGTGACCGATATTGCAAACAATGGCTTGGTCTTTCATCTTGGCCATGAAGTCATGGGTGATGACGTGTTTGTTACCTGTTGCAGTCACAAAAATATCGGCTTTGTCAGCAGCGTATTCCATGGTGACCACTTTGTAGCCTTCCATTGCAGCTTGCAATGCATTGATAGGATCAATTTCGGTGACCCACACTTGTGCGCTGAGTGCGCGCAATGCTTGAGCGCTTCCTTTGCCCACATCGCCATAACCCGCAACCACGGCTACTTTGCCTGCAATCATCACGTCGGTGGCGCGCTTGATGCCGTCTACGAGGGACTCGCGGCAACCATAGAGGTTGTCAAATTTGCTTTTAGTAACGGAGTCGTTGACGTTGATGGCGCGAAACAGTAATGTGCCTTTGGCAGACATTTCATTCAAGCGATGCACGCCTGTTGTTGTTTCTTCTGTGACGCCAATGATGTCTGCAGCTTTGCGGCTGTACCAAGTTGCGTCTTGGGCCAACTTGGCTTTGATCGAAGCGTACAAACAGGTTTCTTCTTCGCTGGTGGGGTTGTTTAAAACCGATGCGTCTTTTTCTGCACGCTTGCCCAAGTGCATGAGCAATGTGGCGTCACCACCGTCATCCAAAATCATATTGGGGCCTTCGTTGGCTGTGCCAGCGGTACCAAATTCAAAAATGCGGTGGGTGTAATCCCAATAGTCGGTGAGGTTTTCACCTTTATATGCAAATACAGGAGTGCCGTTTGCAACCAATGCAGATGCGGCGTGATCTTGTGTTGAAAAAATATTGCATGAAGCCCAACGCACTTGTGCGCCTAAAGCTTGCAATGTTTCGACCAATACTGCTGTTTGAATGGTCATGTGCAAAGAGCCTGTGATGCGCGCGCCTTTGAGTGGCTGTTTGCTGACGAATTCTTGACGAATGGCCATTAAACCGGGCATTTCAGTTTCTGCAATTTTGATTTCTTTGCGACCCCATGGGGCCGAAGACATATCTGCAACTGCATAGTCAGTTGCGGCGAGAGGTTTGAGTACTGCGTTCATGGTGAGCTCCTAAATGGTTCAGAACCACTGCTCACGCGAAGGGACGACGGTTGGTTATCCGAGGTGCTCACCTCACGTTAACAGTGGGTGAGCGCAGTTGGAAATGATGTTTCCGAGCCTCACAAAACCAAGCGGGTTTGCTGCAGCGCTCCTCGGTGCGACTATTGTATCAAAAAAAACTTATCAAGGATTGACAATAAATAGTATTTTTATGTTAAAAATGATAACGCTCAATACATGTTTAGAACACACCAAGCCCATATGCTGTTTACATACCGCGAAAATCTTTTTTAAAAGTTTAAATTGAGTTTGCTTCTTCACTTACAAAACCCAGAAGATTTTTGCTTCGTGGTTTTTGCATGCACAGCCTGTTTGGGTTTCTCGTTAATGACGCCTTGGTTTTGGCATTGGGGATGGGTCGACACAGCTATTTCAACGGCCATTGGAGCGGTATCACAACTCTTTGCTCTTTTAATTTGGCGAAGGGGCCAAGGCTTGGTGTGGTGGTCACAAGTTATTAATCAGATTGTGTCGATTGGCGTTATTTTGTTCAATGCCACTCTTATTGGTTGGGTGACGTAACCTGTCATGACGTGTATGGCGATGGTTCCAATTTACCTTTTTTTACGGCGCGACGCATATAAAGTTATTCTTAGTTATTGATTGCCGTCTTATCGATTTTAGTTGTTTGCTTTTTGCAAATACAAGGGTTTATTGCCATCAAACCTTACGATACGCATCAAGACTTACTCATCGGTACAGTGATGCACGTACTCATATGCGTTGCACAAAGGATTCTTGTTGCGTCTTACGATGCGGCCAATTTACAAACGATTCATTACATCATGCAAAAAAATCCGCAACTGAAAGAGCGCACACTTGATTTACAAAAAGCCTACGCCCATCAGGATAAATTTTGGCGATGGTGAGCCATGACATGCGAACGCCTTTAAATGGCATCATTGGTTTTCAAAATTTGGCACGCGACGAACCCAATTTACGATCAGAAATGCAATCTTTTTTGGATGATGCGCATCATGCCTCCAATCATTTGTTAACCGTTATCAATAATTTATTAGATACCTCACAAATCAAACTCGGAAAGCTTGCGCTGCAATTAAAAGTTGCTAGCTAACAGACTGTTTTGCTACATTCGTTTCCAACCTTGGAGAGTCAAGCTAAAGATGCAGGGCTTTGTTATGAAATGGAAATTGCCAGTGATTTGCCCCAATGGGTCATCATTGACCAAAACCGCCTTTCGCAAATGTTAATCAACCTGTTAGCCAATGCAGTCAAGTTCACACCCAAAGGCGGCGTGACTTTAGAGGCGTCCTACCAAAAAAAGAGGGAAGCAAGGGGCCGCTCCTGATTAAAGTCATCGATACAGGAATTGGGATTGCAAGCGATTTACAAGGTCATATTTTTCAGCCCTTCACTCAAGTGCATGACCCTTTATTCAATCAATAGATTGCACAAGCTCTTCGAGGCAATGGCTTGGGCTTATCCATCACACAAAGTCTTGCGCGTACTCATGGCGGAGAATTAAAGGTTGAAAGTTTTGTCGGTCAAGGTTCTGTTTTTACTTTGCACTTACCTGTTGAGGTCGCCGATGAGCCCATTGGCATGAAAACCAACTTAACTTTTCATGAGCCGAAAGATAATTCGCCCATTCGTTTATTGGTGGTGGATGACGACGACGTAAATCGCTTGGTCTTTTGTACAACCTTGCAACGAGTCTTTATCAACGCTTGGATTGATCAAGCGGCCAATTGCACGGAAGGGTTTGAAAAGATGAGTGCCTTTACGTATAACCTGGTTTTAATTGATTTGGTGATGCCGGATATCGATGGCGCTGAAGTTGTCAGGCGTATTCATTCGCAATCCTCTGAACCATTTTGTAGCGTCCCTGTCATCGCTTTTACAGCCAATTTGTCGAAGAGGCCCTCAATGCTTATGAGGCGGCAGTCATCCAAGAAATTATTCCTAAGCCCTTTGATCGACACATGCTGATTCGCAGCGTGCGCTACCGCACCATTCACAAAGAGGTTGAAGTTCTTTGAACACCGTTATGATGGCGGGTTATTCTTATTCATCACCATGACACAAGCGCTAGAAGAAGTTCGTCGCAGACGAACATTTGCCATTATTTCTCACCCCGACGCGGGTAAAACCACGCTCACCGAAAAACTGTTGCTTTTTTCGGGTGCAATTCAAATTGCGGGGTCCGTCAAAGCGCGCAAAGCCAGTCGCCATGCCACGAGTGATTGGATGGAGATTGAAAAGCAACGGGGAATTTCCGTAGCAAGTTCGGTGATGCAAATGTTATATCGCGATCATGTGATCAATTTATTGGATACACCTGGACACAAAGATTTTTCAGAAGATACATATCGTGTTTTAACCGCCGTTGATTCCGCTTTGATGGTGATCGATGCAGCTAACGGTGTAGAAGCACAAACGCGTCGTTTAATTGAGGTGTGCAGACAGCGCAATACACCCATCATTACTTTTGTCAACAAAATGGACCGCGAGGTGCGCGATCCTCTAGATATTTTGGACGAGGTTGAACGCGAATTGGGCATGCCTTGTGTACCCATGACTTGGCCTGTGGGCCAGGGCAAAACATTTGGTGGAATTTTTAATTTACGAAATCACAACATGGCAGTGTTTGAATCTGGCAGCGAAAGAAGGCCTCAAGATTTTGAAACCATTGCACTGACAGAAACCGCTGTATTGAGTCAACGATTTGGCAATGACTTTGCAGCTGCGATGGAATCAATGGAATTGGCCACAGGTGCTTCGCCCAGTTTTGATCGAGAAGCTTTTTTAGCGGGCAAACAAACACCTGTGTTTTTTGGATCTGGTGTTAATAATTTTGGCGTGATGGAAGTGCTCGATGCGTTGGTCGATTTAGCTCCCTCACCTCAACCACGCAAAAGCTCTTTGTTGGTCAACTACGAACGCGTTGAAAAAATCATTGAGCCCGAAGCGCCTCATTTCAGTGGCGTGGTTTTTAAAGTGCAAGCCAATATGGACGCCAATCATCGCGATCGCATTGCGTTTGTTCGCGTAGCCTCTGGTCAATACAAACCAGGCATGAAACTCAAAGTCCAGCGCAGCAGCAAAGAGTTGCGACCCACATCGGTGGTTACGTTTTTATCGCAAAGACGCGAAGCAGTCGATGAGGCGTGGGCGGGTGACATCATTGGATTCACCACACACGGCGGCGTTCAATTGGGCGACACGATTACCGACGGCGTTGCATTGCAATACACGGGCTTGCCTTTTTTTGCGCCCGAACTCTTTATGACGGTGCTCTTAAAAAATCCGCTTCGCACCAAACAATTGCAAACAGGTTTAGATCAATTGGGAGAAGAAGGCGCCATTCAAGTGTTCAAGCCCGAAGTGGGCGGCGCCATGTTGTTAGGCGCTGTCGGACAACTGCAATTTGAAGTGGTACAACACCGACTCAAATCTGAATACGATTGCGATGTGCGATTGGAATCTAGCTCTTACACAGGTGCCAGATGGATCACGGCAAATACACCTATAGAGTTGCGTGAATTTTTAAATGCATATCCACAACGCATGGCCACTGACGCGGCCAACACCTTGGCCTATTTGTGCACATCGCCCTACGATGTCAGACTTGCACAAGAAAGATTTCCCAAAATCCACTTTCATCCCTTGCGCGAGCATGCAGGCTTATCATTAGGAAGCGCTGGCTGATTGTTTTTTAATGGGTGTCATTCATTCGATCTTTTTGAGCGAGGTCTGGAAATAATTTAAACCAAGCCATCGCAATCAAAATAGTGCCGATGCCACCACTCACCACTGAAACAATAGGGCCCCACAACGCAGCCACACTGCCTGACTCGAACTCGCCCAATTGATTGGACGCGCCAATAAAAATGGAATTAACAGCAGAGACGCGCCCTCTGATTTCATCGGGTGTTTGCAGTTGCATGATGGTGATGCGAGTCACGACGCTGACGTTGTCAGCAGCACCTGTCACAATCAACGCCAACATCGATATCCAAAAATAATCGCTGAGTCCAAACACAATGGTGGCAACACCAAAAATCATCACAGAGGCCAATAACCAATAACCCACTTTGCGCTGCAAGGGCCATCGCATCAAAACCAAAGACATGACCAACGCGCCGATCGCAGGCGCCGCTCTTAAAAAACCCAATCCTTCGGGTCCTGTATTTAATATGTCTTTGGCATAGATCGGCAATAAAGCAGTAGCGCCACCCAATAAAACAGCAAATAAATCTAAGGATGTCGCACCGAGTAATATTTTATTGTTCCAAACAAAAAAAACCCCCATCATGGCCGACGACCAACTAACAGCTTCTTGCGATGCGCGGTGTTGATATCTCACCATGACTGTAAAAATGCAAGCAGCGACCATCATCCAGCCGCAAGCGCCATAAACAATATCGGCACCGTACACATACAAAAGACCGCCCAGTGCAGGTCCTAAGATCACCGACACTTGATTGCCACTCGAGCTTAATGCAACAGCGCGTTGCATCAATTCTTTTGAAACCAGTAGCGGTGTGATGGCTTGTTGTGCGGGCATTTGAAATGCACGCGCAATGCCCAGCACCACAGAAATTGAAAATAACAAATGACTACTATCAAAATGTTGTTTGATGGATAAATACAAAACAAAACTAACAACGGCTTGCGCGGCCAAACATAGGGCAAATAATCGACCGCGGTGCATGCGATCGGCTACATGCCCTGCTGGCAAGGTCATGAGTAATGCAGGAATGAATTGAAACAAGCCCACCAAACCCAAGTCCCATGCACTGCCTGTTAATTCATACATGTGCCAAGCCACAGCAACCATCAACATTTGATTGGCGGTGATGCCCAATACTCGGGCATAAAAAAATCGCATAAAGATTTGATTGCTGACCAATGCGCGAACGGTATTGGTCATGCAGTTCTCGCCAAAACAGGTGCCAATGCAACGCCCGTGTGCGTTTTTAATCGAACCACTTGCTCGGGTGTGTTTTGTGCAACAACACGTCCGCCCCCATCACCACCTTCAGGTCCTAAATCAATCACCCAATCAGCTTCGGCCACCACGTCTAAGTCATGCTCAATCACAATTACACTGTGACCCCCATCAACCAACCGATGCAACACATGAATGAGTTTGTCAACATCGGCCATGTGCAGGCCTACCGTGGGTTCATCCAACACATAAAAAGTATGTGGTGCTTTTTGGCCGCGTCGTGTGATGTCGTCACGCACTTTACTGAGTTCGGTGACAAGCTTGATGCGTTGCGCTTCACCGCCACTCAAAGTGGGTGAAGGTTGACCTAAGGTCAAATAACCCAAGCCCACGTCTTTGAGCAATTGCAAAGGATGACTGATGGCGGGCATGCTGGCAAAAAAATCAACGGCCTCGTCCACTTCCATTTGCAACACATCGCCAATGCTTTTGCCACGCCAAGTTACGGCCAGTGTTTCGGGATTGAATCGCGCGCCCAAACAAGTTTCACATAACACTTTGACGTCTGGCAAGAAACTCATTTCAATCGTGCGCATGCCTTGGCCTTCGCAACTCGCACATCTACCTTCACCCGTGTTGAAACTGAATCGACCCGCCAAATAACCTCGCGCTTTGGCCTCTAAAGTGTCAGCAAACAATTTGCGAATGATGTCCCAAAATCCAATGTAAGTGGCGGGACAACTGCGCGGTGTTTTACCAATTGGCGTTTGATCGACTTCGAGAACACGATCAATATTTTCCCAACCCGTGATGCGCTTACACCCATGCCATGTGGGTGCGCGTTGTTTGCTCACTGCGTTATAAACATTGGCTAATAAAACATCGCGCGCCAAGGTTGATTTTCCTGAACCACTCACACCCGTGATGGCAACCAATCGCTGCAATGGAATAGAGACGTCCACTTTTTTTAAATTATGCAGCGATGCGCCTTTGATATGAATAAAGTCTTTTTCTATTTTTGATTTGGCGGTGACCACGCGCCGCTCTTGCATGGGATGACGAATCGCGTGCAACAAATAGCGTCCCGTTTGTGAATCGGCGGCCTTGCAAATATCTTTTGCAACACCTTGTGCGACCAAATGGCCACCACGTTTGCCCGCACTTGGGCCAATATCAATGATGTGATCGGCGCGTCGAATGGTTTCTTCATCGTGCTCAACCACCACCAAGGTATTGCCTTTGTCGCTCAGTGTACGCAAGGCATTCAATAAAATTTGATTGTCGCGTGCGTGCAAACCAATGGTGGGTTCATCCAATACATAACACACGCCTTGCAAATTGCTACCGAGTTGTGCGGCCAATCGAATGCGTTGCGCTTCACCTCCGCTCAAGGTGGGCGCTCCTCGATCAAGCGTGAGATAGCCTAAACCCACTCGCTCCAAAAAGGACAATCGACCTTCGATCTCTGGCAATAAGTCGCGCGCAATATCGGCTTCTCGTCCTGACATTTTGAGTGATGACACCCAAGCCTTCATATCAATGACGCTCAAACGGGCGAGTTCGGTGATGCGTTTGCCCACGAAACGAACCGCGCGTGCATTGGCATTGAGTCGTGTACCTTCGCAAGTTTTACAAGGCTGATCGGCCACTTCTTCGAGTTCCGGCTCGACAAAACTTTGCTCTCTTCCTTTTTGATCTTGATCGCGAACCGAATCGTCCATGGTCAATCGTTGATCTTTCGTCAGTTGAGTTCCTGTTCCAACGCAATCTCTACACCAACCGTGTTTGCTGTTATATGAAAACAATCGCGGATCGAGTTCTGCATAAGAAGTTGCACAAATAGGGCACGCGCGTTGCGTAGAAAAAACCTCGACCTTTCCAATGCTTGAAGTGGACTCGCCATTTTTCATCGCAGTTTCGAGTCCCTCCATGTGACTCAGAACGTGCACCACACCTTTTCCATACTCCAAGGTGGTTGCCAATGCTTGTCGCAATGCGCTTTCATTTTTTGCGTTGATATCCAAACTGGCAACAGGCAATTCAATCGTGTGTTCTTTAAATCGATCGATGCGTGGAAATCCTGTCGTTGGTAAAAATTGTCCGTCAACTCTCAGATGCGTATAGCCCCTAGGTCTTGCCCAATCGGCCAGTTCGGTATAAACGCCTTTGCGATTAAGAACCAAGGGGCTGAGTAAACCAATATACAAGCCTTTGTATGCACGCATGAGTTGCGCCACGATGCGCTCAATGGTTTGGGGCTCCACAGGCGTGTTGTCATGAACACAATGCTGTGTGCCTAACTTAACGTACAACAATCTTAAAAAATGCCACACTTCGGTTGTCGTTCCCACAGTGGATTTGCGGCCGCCGCGAGACAATCGTTGTTCAATGGCAACTGTGGGCGGTATGCCATACACCGCGTCAACTTCGGGCCTGCCTGCGGGTTGCACAATGCTTCGCGCATAGGCATTGAGGCTTTCTAAATAACGGCGCTGTCCTTCATTGAACAAAATATCAAAGGCTAAGGTTGATTTGCCTGAGCCACTCACACCTGTGATGACGTTGAATTTTCCACGTGGAATATCAACGCTTAAATTTTTGAGATTGTGCTCACGTGCGTGCACAATTTGAATCGATGGGTTGATTGATGAAGCATGTCGCGTGCGTGGACTATTGACGACAACTTGACTTGTCAATGGACTGCCTGTGTAAGCAACCGTGGCCTCTTGTACGCCCACTTCGCCCATCACGTCAATGTATTCGCGCAGTGCTTTGGCTGTATGCGATTGTGGATGCAAACGCATGGCTTCAGGGGCGCCCTCTGCAACGACACAACCACCCGCGTCTCCGCCTTCAGGACCTAGATCAATTAACCAATCGCTGGCGCGAATCACGTCTAAGTTGTGTTCGATGATGATGAGCGAATGACCAGCCTCTAACAAACGACGCAGCGCGCGCATTAATTTGGCGATGTCGTCAAAATGCAAGCCTGTGGTGGGCTCATCAAATAAAAACAAGGTGCCTTTGCGCGCCAAATTTTGTTTGCTTGAGGATGCGGTTTTTACTGCACCTGCCAAATGACCTGCTAACTTTAGGCGTTGTGCCTCACCACCACTGAGTGTGGGCACAGGTTGCCCCAAGCGAACATACTCCAAGCCCACGTCAACAATGGGTTGCAATGCACGCACCACTTCTCTGTCACCCGCAAACACTTGAACAGCTTCACTCACCGTTAAATTTAAAATATCTGATACGGTATAAAAAGATGGCGCATCTTCTCCGTCGTGTTTTCTTTCAATTTTTATTTCTAAAATTTCTGGCCGGTAACGCTGCCCATTGCAATCGGGGCAGCGCAAATACACATCACTTAAAAATTGCATTTCAACGTGCTCAAAACCCGACCCTCCGCACGTTGGGCATCTGCCATCTCCACCATTAAAACTAAATTTAGAAGCGGTATAACCGCGTTGCAAAGACTCTGAAGTGGTTGCAAATATTTCGCGAATTGCGTCCCAAGCACCCACATAACTGGCCGGATTGGATCGTGCTGTTTTTCCAATGGGGCTTTGATCGACAAACACCACATCGCTCAAATGATCGGCGCCCAACAAACGATCATACGCACCCGCACTCTCGGTTGATTTTCCAAAATGACGCAGTAACGCAGGCGCTAAAATATCTTGAATCAAAGTTGACTTACCCGAACCACTCACGCCAGTTACACATACCATGCGTTGCAATGGAAATTCAATGCTAATGTTTTTGAGATTGTGCTCACGCGCACCTTCCAGCACCAAGCGCGGCGTTGCATCGGACACCAATCGTTTCAATCCCATGCCCACTTGCTTGCGTGCACCCAAATAGGCGCCCGTTAACGTGTTTGCTTTTTTGAGTGCCTCATGCGTGCCGTCAAAAACAATTTGCCCACCACGCTCGCCAGGGCCTGGACCCATATCGATGATGCGATCCGCGGCAAGCATGACTGCAGGATCGTGTTCGACCACCACCAATGTATTGCCTGCGTCTCTTAATCGATGCATGGCTTCGGTGATGCGATTCATGTCTCTGGGATGCAATCCAATGCTGGGCTCATCTAATACAAACAAAGTATTGACCAATGACGTGCCCAATGCAGTGGTGAGGTTGATGCGTTGCACTTCACCGCCACTGAGCGTTCGACTTTGTCGATCGAGTGTGAGATAGCCCAATCCCACATCGCACAAATATTTCAAACGTGTGCGGATCTCTTCAAACAATAATTCCAACGCTTGCTGTTGCGCGCCCGCATTGGCAATCAATGCAGACGATTGCGCCATGCGATTAAAAAATTGTTGCAAGCGATTAATCGGTAAAACCATTAAGTCATACAAACACAGGCCTGGTAATTGTTGTAACTGTGTGTCGCTCCACTGTGTGCCCACAGGTTTGAATCGCCGATAGCCTTCCATGGCTTGTATCGCATCTTGGCTTTCACCTATGCGCCACAACAAACTTTCTGTTTTGAGGCGCGCGCCAGCACATACATGACAAGGCGTGTAACTTCTGTATTTGGATAACAGGACGCGAATATGCATCTTGTAAGACTTGGTTTCTAAATATTCAAAAAACCGTTTGATGCCATACCACTGTTGATTCCATTTACCATTCCACAAACTCGATCCATTGATCACCCAATCTTGATGTTCAGGCTTGAGTTTGCTCCAAGGTGTGTCGCGTGGAATGCCTTCTTTTTCTGCATGCTTCATCAAATCGTCTTGACATTCTTTCCATGCAGGCGTTTGAATGGTTTTGATGGCACCCATTCGAAGCGTGAGTTTTTCATTAGGAATGACCAAGTCATAATCAACGCCAATCACGCGTCCAAATCCTCGGCAGGTTTCGCATGCGCCCATGGGCGAGTTGAATGAAAACATCGATGGCGTAGGATCGGTATAACGCAAATCGCTATCGGGACAATGCAAGCCTGTCGAAAATCTCCAAGCTTCTTCTGCTTTTGTTTCTTCGTCTTTGCCCTCACTCACTGCATAAACAGTCATGCGTCCATTGCCACGCTTGATGGCGGTTTCTAACGCTTCAATGACACGAGCTTTTTCGGTGTTGGTTAAGCGAAATCTGTCAGCGACCACATCTAAGACGCGACGATCTTCTATTTGAACGTTGGTTGATTTCTTTTTGTTTGTTTTTTTAGCGGCTGTTTTTTTTAGCGTGGGTTTTGGGTCGACCACTTGCCCTTGAATGATTCGATCTGCGTGCACGCGCGTAAATCCACTCACACTCAACCACTGCGTGACTTCTTCGGGTGTTGTATTGGCAGGTAGCTCTACAGGAAACGTAACGATTAAACGCGGGTCTGTTGCTTGCGCGCGTTCTTGCATCTGTTGATAGATGGTTTCTGCATTGTCATGACGAACGGCTTGCGCTGTTTGTCGATCAAACAAATGCGCGCAACGCGCAAACAGCAGCTTGAGGTGATCATTGATTTCTGTCATCGTTCCAACTGTTGAACGCGAGCTGCGCACGGGATTGGTTTGATCGATGGCAATGGCTGGTGGCACGCCTTCGACTTGATCGATAGCGGGCCTATCCATGCGGTCTAAAAATTGACGTGCATAGGCGCTGAAGGTTTCAACATAACGTCGTTGACCTTCGGCATAAAGAGTATCAAAAACAAGACTTGATTTGCCCGAGCCACTGGGCCCAGTCACCACCGTTAGTTCACCGGTGTGAATATCAAGATTCAGATTTTTTAAATTATGTTGACGAGCACCGCGTATCCGAATCGTTCCCTGTGACATATCTTGCGCCTGATGGAGTGAAGGCAAATATTGTAGAGATGCCTAGGGAGAGCTGCTTTGCGGGCGATTATTGACCTTTTTACTTGGCCGTTGTGGATACAGGCGTTGAGGCTGGGGTCTGCTCTGCGGCAGGTGCTGCAGTCGCTGGCGCTGCTGTAGTTGGTGCCGGCGTTTCATGAACAGTTTCAGAACCGTGTTTTTCACCAGTCATATCCACCTTGTCACCACCTTTGAAAATCACAAACAAAGACAAGGCGGCGAACAAAACAAATCCAATCAAAATTTTTAACATTTTTTTCTCCGAATAAAAAAACCCTCCGCGAAGGAGGGCCTGAATGTAGCATCCAGGTCACCCTGGAAAACTTACAAATCTCAGTCGTTGGCGTAAATATCAACGTCTTTTGTTTCTTTAACGAAGATCATGCCAATCACAAATGTCATACCTGCAATGATGATGGGATACCACAAGCCGTTGTACATGTTGCCTGTTTGCGCAACGATGGCAAAAGCCGTTGTGGGTAACAAGCCACCAAACCACCCATTACCAATGTGGTAGGGCAATGACATCGATGTGTAACGAATGCGTGTGGGAAAGAGTTCCACCAACATCGCAGCAATCGGGCCATACACCATCGTCACCAAAATCACCAAGTAGGTGAGAATAACGATGACCATGACTTTGTCCACTTTTGCAGGATCAGCCTTGGTTGGGTACTTGGCTTCTTTGAGTGCAGCAGAAAGTGCAGTAGTGAAAATCGCATCTTTGTTTTTGGTGTCGTCATTCAAAGTTTTGATTCTGGTTTCTGTATCTTTCACAGCTTTTTCATCCACAGGTGTGGCGGCCTTCAAGTCTTCCAATTTTTTAGCAGCGGCTTCTTTGGCTGCTGCAATGTCTTCTGCTGAGACATCGGTCTTAATGAGCGTTTCACCCACTTTGATGGTTGCCTTGGTGCCTGCAGGCACAATTTCGTTGGTATAACTCACAGAGCTCGAGGCCAATTTTTGTTTGGCAATATCGCATGAAGAAGTGAACTTCTTGGTACCTGTGGGGTTGAACTGGAAAGAACACTCGGCAGGGTCAGCAGCGACAACAACCTTGTTGGCGAGTTGAGCTGCATGCAGGTCGGGATTCGCAGCTTTGGTCAAAGCTTCAAACACGGGGAAGTAGGTCAGCACAGCCAACAAACAACCAGCCATGATGATCATCTTGCGACCGATTTTGTCGGACAAGGTACCAAACACGATGAAGAAAGGTGTACCAATGATCAATGACGCCGCTACAAACAAGTTAGCGGCTTGAGCGTCAACTTTGAGCGCTTGTGTCATAAAGAACAAGGCGTAAAACTGACCTGAATACCAAACCACTGCTTGACCTGCAGTCAGTCCAAACAAAGCCAAGATCACAATCTTTAGGTTTTTCCATTCGCCAAATGATTCGGACAATGGAGCCTTTGAAGTTTTACCTTCTGATTTCATTTTTTGGAAGGCTGGCGACTCATTCATTGACAAACGAATGTAAACCGACACACCCAATAAGAAAATAGAAAGCAAGAATGGAACACGCCATCCCCAATCGGCAAACACTTCTTCACCTAAGTAAGAACGCGTTCCCAAAATCACAATCAAGGACAAGAACAAGCCCAATGTGGCCGTTGTTTGAATCCATGATGTAAAGGCGCCGCGCTTACCGTGTGGTGCATGCTCAGCCACATAAGTAGCAGCACCACCATACTCACCACCTAAGGCCAAGCCTTGGAGCAGGCGAAGAGCAATCAAAATCACAGGAGCCGCTACACCAATGCTGGCATAGGTTGGCAAAATACCCACGATGAATGTGGATAGACCCATGATCAAAATTGTGACCAAGAAAGTGTATTTACGACCAATCATGTCGCCCAAGCGGCCGAAGAAAATCGCACCAAAGGGTCGAACAATAAAACCTGCCGCAAAAGCCAACAGCGCAAAAATAAATGCAGAGCCTGCATCCAATCCGCTAAAAAACTGTTTAGCAATAATGGCTGCTAATGATCCGTACAAATAAAAGTCATACCACTCAAACACAGTGCCCAAAGATGAAGCAAAGATCACTTTCTTTTCTTCAGCTGTCATGGGGCGATTCACGTCGGTAGTTGCCATACGTTGGTCTCCATCAAGTTATGCCCTTGAAATAAGGGTAATGTATATTCTAGCTCGCAGGCTTTCCACCGACTGACAGGGCACTTGCTCTAGGCTTACAACTTAAGTGTTTACCTTAGTATTAATTTTCATATTAACACTATTTTATCTCTTACGAGAAATTCCTTCAGGGATACTTTTGGAACTACGCCATTCATCGGATGCAAACCATGTGTCACCATTCAAATAAGCATTCAACATCGGCAAGGCATCAAAGCCCCAAAACAAATGCTCATCAATAGCAAATGTTGGTACACCGAATATACCCAGATCGATGGCGTGTTGCGTATTATTTTTTAGTTCTTGCTTCACTTCATCTGACTGAGGATCGCGAATAGGTGAGAGTTTTTCTGTGAGTTCTTTAAGTCGTAAAGGGTCTGCCGCGTCCAATCCACCTCGCCACACATGATTAAACAAAGTGTTGCACACATATCGGTTGGGCGCGCCATGCGCATCACAAGCCAATGCCAAGCGCAACAAGCCAATGGGATTGAAAGGATGCGTCGCTGTCATCTGCATCGGTATTTTGTGTTGATGCGCATGCCACAACACTTGTTGATACGTCCACGTGCGTTTGCCTGGAATTTCTGCGGGTCCTAGTTGACCCAAGTGTTGAAGAATCGCACCAAACAAAACAGGTTTGTATTGCACTTGAACATGATTGCCCTGCAAACTCTCTGGCATCGCATGAAAAGCCAAATAGGCATAAGGACTGATGACGTCAAAATAAAAGCTAATCTGTTTCATAACGTCTCCGATGCCATGCGTTGATGAATGTTGTTCCAAACATCGCGTTGTTGATGCGGTGACATATTGGCCCACTCAGCGATTTCAGCCAAATTTCTGTAACAACCCAAACACCAACCGGTTTGCGGATGCATGCTGCACACCGACATACATGGTGAAGGCAACCATTCGCCAACAGGTGTGCGCTCTACCCTTTGCATGCGTTTGAGGAGGGTCGTATGGTCTAGGTTATTCATGCATTCACGCGCTTATTAAAGAGAGCTTTGCCAGCGCGCGATTGCGTACCGCGCCCCAATGCATCGCTGATGAACTGACCCGCATTGATGAGCGCATCTAAATCAATGCCCGTGTCAATACCCATGCCGTGCAACATATATACCACGTCTTCAGTGGCCACATTGCCTGTCGCGCCTTTGGCATAAGGACAACCACCCAATCCAGCAATCGAAGTATCAAATTGCCACACACCCATTTCTAAACTGGCCAGCGTATTGGCTAAGGCTTGACCATAGGTGTCGTGGAAGTGACCCGATACATCGTTGATTTCAAAATATTGAAGCGTTGCCTCCATGGCTGCTTGCACTTTTCGCGGCGTACCCGTGCCAATCGTGTCAGCCACGCCCACATGTTGCACACCAATGTCTTTCATAAGCTTGGCCAAATAGCCCACAGCCTTGGCGGGCACATCGCCCTCATAAGGACAACCCACCGCACACGACATCGCCCCTCGCACATAAATGCCCGCGTCGCGCGCCGCTTTGACAACGGGCGAGAAACGCTCCACGCTTTCTTCAATCGAGCAATTGATATTTTTTTGACTGAACGATTGAGTCGCTGCGCCAAATACCACAATCTCATCGGGCTTGGATAAGAGCGCTGCTTCAAACCCTTTGAGGTTGGGTGTCAGCACGGAGTAACGCACTTCTTTTTTGCGATGAATACCTTCCATCACTTGTGCGTTATCGGCCATCTGTGGCACCCATTTGGGGCTGACAAAACTGGTCACTTCAATTTCTTTTAAGCCTGCGTCTTGAAGCAAATGAACCAATTGAATTTTGGTTTGTGTTGATACCGGTTGCTTTTCGTTTTGTAATCCATCGCGTGGACCCACATCGACAATTTTGACGCGCACTGGCAACATATCAATAGCCTCGTTCTCGGTTAATCAATCCAGAAATTTGTGAAAGCGGGACTCCATCGACCCATTGCTTGATTTTGCCTGCAATTTGCAAAATCGTCTCGTCACGCATAGTTCGTGCCGAGGTGTGTGGTGTAAGTGTGATTTTGGGATGAAGCCAAAACGGATGGTCAGCGGTTAAGGGCTCTTGTCGAAATACATCCAAAGTTGCACCAGCCAAATGACCGCTATCGAGCAAGGCAATCAAATCACCATCGACCACATGCGCGCCGCGCGCCACATTAATCAAATACCCACCTTGTTGCAACATAGATAAATGTGAGTGATTCAATATATTTTCTGTTTGCGTCGTGAGAGGCAACAAACAAATCAAAAATTTGGATGCTTTTAAAAAATCAGACAATTGCGAAATGCCATTAAAGCAGCGGACGCCTTCAATTTGCTTGAGTGTTTGACTCCAACCATTCACTACAAAATCAAAATTCTTTAAGGTTTGTGCAACTTTGGCTCCAAGCACACCCAAGCCCATCACACCCACAGGAAATTCGGATCGAACTCTTGGCTTACGAAATTGCCATTGCGATTGAACTTGGGAAGTTGCATAAACATCAAACTCTCGAAAATGTCTCACAACGGCATTCAACACATACTCACACATCTGCACCGACATACCCGCATCTTCCAAACGAATAATAGAAGTATTGATGGGTAGAATTAATTTTAATAATGCGTCTACACCTGCACCTGTATTGAATACAACTTTTAAATGAGGATGCTGATCAAAAAATACTTGAGGTGGCGTCCACACCACGGCCGTATCGGCAGGCGCTTCGCCACTGTTCCATTCATACACCTGGTGCGCAGGCAATTCATTTTGCAGACCCTTAACCCATGGATCTGCTGAGGTGTGAGAAAGTGCAACAGCAATACGCATGATTGACTATGAAGCTAAATCAATTTTTAGCAATTCCAAACCTTCGGCCACTTGATCCCCCACAGCAAACAACAATTCAGCGACTGTTCCATCTGCGGGCGACGCCAAGGCGTGTTCCATCTTCATCGCTTCCATCACCGCAAGTACTTGTCCTTTTTTAACCGGGTCACCCGCTTTGACGTGAAACGCAATCACCTTGCCCGGCATGGGCGCCGTCAATCGACCCGCAGTTGAAATGTCTGCATGTTGATGCGTCAACACATCTATCCATTGCACGCAATGCTCGCCCTGCGATGTGAAGATGCTGGCCTGTGTACCGTGTAAATAAACATGCGCGTTCCATGTTTGATCGCCAAAGCGTATCGACATGGATTTGTCATGTGCTTGGAATTCAAAAATCAAAGACTCGCCACTATCGATCGATAACTGATAGCCACCACGATGCAAATAGGTGAGTTGTGCCACACATTGTGCATCGCCACTTTCAATTTCAAATCGGCGTTGTGGTGTATTCCATGGCGTCCAAGCGTCTCTCTTGGCAAAGGGATGCACCCACCCGTTTGCATCGGCTTGAATCGATTTGAATTCTTTCGATACGACTTGAGCAACCATACTCGCCATGCAAACATCCATACTGATGGATTGTTGATGAAATAATTGATTTTTTTCTCGCTCAATCAACGCGGTATCCAAATAAGGTTTAGAGAACGATTGTGTTTTTAAAACGTGGCGCAAAAAAGAAATATTGTTAGCCACACCCACCACATGAAATTGCGACAAGGCTTGATCGAGTTTTGCAAGGGCTTGCTCGCGAGTCTCGCCATGCACAATGAGTTTGGCAATCATCGAATCGTAATAAGGACTAATCACATCACCCTGTCTAAAACCATCATCGACGCGCACATCACTCACCGCAAAGGATGAAGCCTGCGGCGTTTGATAAACATCCAAACAGCCCGTCGCAGGTAAAAAATCTCGATCAGGGTTTTCTGCGCAAATGCGCGCCTCAATAGCGTGTCCTTTAATTTGAAGTTGATCTTGCTTCAACGGCAAGGCGTCACCGCTTGCAATTCGCAACTGCCACTCCACCAAATCCAGTCCAGTAATCGCTTCGGTAACAGGATGCTCCACTTGCAAACGCGTATTCATCTCCATGAAAAAAAACTGCATGCCTTTGTCGCTTTGCTCGACAATAAATTCAACCGTACCCGCACCCACATATTTCACCGCTTGTGCTGCTGCGACCGCGGCTTGCCCCATTCGCACTCGCATCTCATTGGTGAGTCCTGGTGCAGGCGCCTCTTCCAATACTTTTTGATGTCGACGTTGAACCGAGCAATCGCGCTCAAATAAATAAACGCAATCGCCTTGTGCGTCTGCAAAAATTTGAATTTCTATATGGCGTGGGCGTTGAACATATTTTTCAATCAATACCGCCGCATCTCCAAAACTTGAAGTGGCTTCACGCTGACACGATGCCAATGCGTCTTCAAAATCTTTTTCTTGCTCAACGATTCGCATGCCTTTTCCACCACCGCCCGCACTGGCTTTAATCAAAACAGGATAGCTAATTCGTTTGGCTTCTTGCTTTAGCAATGCGGGAGATTGATCTGCACCGTGATAGCCAGGTACGAGCGGCACTTTGGCTTTTTCCATTAATTGTTTGGATGCGGCTTTGAGTCCCATGGCC
>RFYV01000181.1 GCA_009921265.1 Betaproteobacteria bacterium
GCGATCTTCTTTTGAAACATAGGAAGTAAGTGGACATTTTGGTAGCCATTGGTCAAACCAGTAATGCCCTCAGCCTGCAAGGCTTGAATAATTCGTGCGCGTGGTACTTGTAGACTTTCAATATCCAATAGCATTGGATACATGTAATAGGCGTGAGTTGCCTGCAGCATCACATATGGCAAAGAAAGACCATCTAATTTGAAAAGACTTTGGTTTAATTTGTCTGCAACTTGTTGACGTCTCTTTACGAAATATTCTAATTTGTTTAATTGAGTCATCCCCATGGCACATTCAATCTCACCGAGACGAAAATTGTAGCCAACCATGTTGTTTAGATCACTGACGCCCATACCTTCTACAACGGCTTCAGCATGGTTACGGATTAATTGCAAGCGCTGAGCGATTTTGTCGTCGTTAGTTACTAATATTCCACCCTCACCCGTATGTATATGTTTGTGGTAATTTAAGCTAAAACCACCCACATCTGCCAAAGTACCCGCGTATTGACCTTGATACATAGCGCCAGGTGCTTGAGCCGTATCAGAAATCACTTTTAAACCATGCTTTTTTGCAATCGCCATCAATGCATTCATATCTGCGGATTGTCCAAAAATATCAACGGCCATGATGGCTTTGGTGTAAGGCGTGATATTTGCCTCAACAGATTTGGGATCTAAACAAAATGTTTTGGGATCGATGTCTGCAAAAACAGGTATAGCATTCCAATGCATAATGGCAGTTGCACTAGCGCACATGGTCCAGGGCGGAACAATTACTTCGTCGCCAGGCTCAATACCAACAGCTCCTACTGCGGCAATTAAGCCACTTGTCCATGAGTTAACTGTGATGGCGTGTTTAACGCCAAAATATTGAGCGCACTGCGCTTCAAAGGCTTTTACTTTGGGTCCGCCCAAAAAATCTGCATGATACGCACCAATAAATTGCGACAATACACCGCTTTCAATCACTTCTTTGGCCGCTTGAACTTCTTCAATGCCAATCGAGTTATAGGTTTTAAATTTTCGATTGATGATCGGCTGACCACCCAATAAAGCGAGTTCTTGTTTCATCAAATCACCTCTTTGATTTTTATGTGTGAATTTTTCGGCATTGCCATCTGTTTAATCTGCTCACATACCAACTGTGCTTTTAATGCATTGCTGCCATCACTTAGCAATGGTTTGTTGTATGCTAATGCTTCCCATATGTTTGCGACAGCATTAGTCATGGCATCGGATTGCAACCGATGAATAGATTCACCTTGATTTAAAAACTGATACCCAGCCAAATCAGTACTCGGTTGAGCTTTTCTCAAACGCCATGTAGAGCCACCATCTTCAATTGAAATGACGCCTTTTTCTGTAATGATTTGTAATTCAAAAATGGCATAGTCTCTAGCGTCAGCCACATTAATATGCACTGGAGCACCGCTTTCAGTTCTTAAGACACAATCAATGGACGGATCATCTGTCCAGTGGTCATAAATCACTTTACCGACAGTTTGAACTTGCAACGGGCCCACAAGGCATTGCAATAAATCAATCATGTGACTGCCATTATTGAGAATGCCTTTGTTATAAACGCCCATGACACTTCTGACTTGTCCCCAACTTTCATTAATAAGTTCTTGTCGGAAGGCGTCTACCTGTGAAGACCAGCGACGGCTGTAATTGACGGCTAGTTTGATTCCAGAATCTTGACATGATTTGATACTTTTGAGGGAGTCTTCTACACAGGGAGTGATCGGTTTTTCACAAAAAATTAATTGTGGCTGATTCGATATAGCTGCCTGGATGTCATTCTCGTGTTGTTGTGTGGGAGAGCAAATGCTGATCACATCAAATTCCAAATTATTTGCCAATACCGATTGCATTGACTCGTAGCCGTGCGTAATTTTCCAGCGCTTTTGAAATGCAACACGTTTGTGAGCATCGGGCTCAACACATCCAGACAATTCAAATCCGCCATGATTGATGAATGCCTTGGCGTGTCCTAAAGGCAAATTTTCATCGGGTTGTGCGTTATCGTATCCACCAGCAAT
>RFYV01000182.1 GCA_009921265.1 Betaproteobacteria bacterium
GTCAAACCTCTTGAATTGGATTGCAGCTATTGAGCTTGTCAACTTAGACTGATAAGTGGCAAACTACTCACTGCTGTTTCCTTTCATAAGACGAAAAAATGCACCTCATTGAAAGACCCGAAACCCAATACGTAATGTCTGGTGATGTGAGTGTTGCATTTCAAGTTTTTGGAAGAGGTCAACAAGACCTTTTGTACGTGCCTGGCATTATTTCTCATTTGGAAACCAATTGGGAGGAACCAAACTCAGCTAATTTTTTAATTTCCTTAGGCCAGCATTTCCGTGTGATCATCTTTGACAAGCGTGGACAAGGGATGTCTGATCGCATTGAAGGCGCTACAACCCTTGAAGAGAGAATTGATGATTTGAAGGCAGTGATGCAAGCTGTCGGTTCTGAAAGTGCCACCATTTTTGCTCTTTCAGAAGGCGGGCCCGTTAGCATTTTGTTTGCTGCCACTTACCCTCAAAAAGTTAAACGACTTGTTTTATTTGGTGCCATGGCTAAATTTTGGGGCACTGACGATTACCCACACATGGCACATATCAAGTACATGGACAAAGCGATTGAAAACGTTGCAAGCAATTGGGGCAAAGGTTATTTTGCTGCTCAAGCAGGGCCCAAGGGCGGATTCAATCCAGAAACTCAATCACTGCTTGCCAAAATGGAGCGCATGGCAAGTTCTCCCTCTGGTGTTAAAAAGTTCATGGCGGCCAATTCGCTGATCGACGTACGCCCTATTTTGCCGGATGTGAAACAACATACATTGGTCATTCAAAGACGTCATGATCAAATGGTGCGCAGGGGTAATGGCCGCTATTTTGCTGACAACATCGTGAATGCGACCTATCTTGAACTTCCTACAAGCTCGCATCTGCCTCAGTTTGAAGACACCGACATCGTACTGGATGCCGTTGTTAAATTTGCTCATGCCAATTTTGAAAGTGAATTGCTGGAGGTAGACCGAAAACTATCAACAGCTTTGTTCACAGACATTGTTGGATCAACAGAAAAATTGTTCACTATGGGAGATGAAGCTTGGCGCAAAGTGTTGGATGAGCACGATGCCATCGCAGGCCCATTGGTGGCGTCATACAAAGGACGTATTGTTAAAAATACAGGCGATGGCATATTTGCTATTTTTGACGGTCCTGTTCGTGCTTTGCAATGTACCCTTAACTTGATAGAAGCATTGGACAAAGTCAATTTACCTATACGTGCAGGCTTACATGTAGGTGAAGTGGTCACCAGAGGGCAAGACATCACCGGCATTGCTGTCAACATTGCATCACGTGTGATGGACCAAGCCAGCGCTGGCGAGGTTTTGATGACCAGAACGCTTAAAGACTTGACCGGAGGGAGCCAAATGGTCTTTGAATCACTTGGCGAGTTCGAGCTAAAAGGTCTGAATGAGCGTTTTGAGCTATTTAGATCTGCCGGACATAAAAGCTAAAAAGAAATTATTTTTTATCCCTCTGTGTTTATAACAAAGCAACTTAAAACCTTAAGTTAACTTTCATTGTTTTTTAATTGAGACATATCAATTTGCATTTATGCCAATATCAAGCCAAGAACAAAACTTGACCTATGCATCGCCTGAAGAGGTTGGAGTCTCTTCTGAGAAATCAAATTTGCTTGTCAATGAACTCAAACTCAGAGTTACGCAGGGGGAGTTGCCTGGCGCCGTCTTAATGGTAGTGCGCAATCACAAAGTGGTCATTCACGAGCCTATCGGTTTTAGAGACAGTATTGAGCAGTCCGACATGCAGAAAGACTCGATCTTTCGAATTGCTTCAATGACAAAGCCAATCGTCAGTATTTGTGCTTTGCATTTGATGGAACAAGGCAAGCTCTCCCTTGAAGATCCAGTTTCAAAATTCCTTCCAGAGTTTGCAAACATTCAGGTAGGCGTGGAAACAACTAATCTGTCAGGTGAAAAAGAATTAAGTTTGGTGCCACCGTCTAAAAAGATGACCATTCAGGACTT
>RFYV01000183.1 GCA_009921265.1 Betaproteobacteria bacterium
GGGATATAACTCAAACATACGGTTGAACACGCGCAACAGGGTTGACTTACCGCAGCCGGATGGTCCAATAAAGGCCGTTACTTTTTTCTCCGGAATTTCCAAGTTGATAGTTTTGAGGGCGTGGAATTTTCCGTAATAGAAATCCAAATTTTTTACTGCAATCTTGGCCCGCTCTGGCGCGGCGCTTGTGGCATTCATAGGGCTCCAATCTCTTTTTGGGGGCTGTCAGGCCAGCTGGCTAAATTTTGCTTCTGGTCAATACACGGGCAAGGATATTGAGTCCAAGCACCGCCAGCGTGATGATGAAGACGCCAGCCCAGGCCAGTTTCTGCCAGTTTTCATAGGGACTCATGGCGAACTTGAAAATGGTCACAGGCAAGCTTGCCATCGGCTCGCCCAGGCTGGAGGTCCAAAACTGGTTGCTCAAGGCGGTAAACAGCAGCGGAGCAGTTTCACCAGCTATCCTGGCGACCGCGAGCAACACACCAGTGACCACACCCGCCCGCGCAGACCGCAGCGTGATGCTGAGGATGACCTTCCACTTTGGAGCACCCAGGGCATAGGCTGCCTCACGCAGACCAGCTGGCACCAACTGAAGCATGTTTTCTGTGGTTCTGATGACGATAGGAACCACAATAAGCGCCAAGGCCACCACGCCAGCAATGCCAGAGAAGGACTTGTAGCGAAACACAATAACCGAATAAACAAATAGGCCAATCACAATCGAAGGCGCTGACAACAGTATGTCGTTGACAAAACGCGTGACCGAGGCCAACCATCCCTGGGAATCAAATTCGGCAAGGTAAATGCCAGCGAGCACGCCAATCGGCGTACCAACCAGAGCGGCCAGCATCACCATGAGAAAAGAGCCATAAATGGCGTTGGCCAATCCCCCCTCGTCATTTGGGGGCGGTGTCATTTCAGTCAGCGTGGTCCAGTTCATGCCACCGATTCCGAGAACAATGGTGTCCAACAGAATCCAGAACAGCCAAAGCAAGCCGAACGCCATGGCCAGCAAAGACATGACCAGAGCCACCTGGTTGATGAATTTTCGACCTGCAAACTTGGCTTTTCGAGCCGCTTGCAGATCGGCCTGCTTCAACAGGAGCTCACCCGTCGTCATGTCTTGAGTCCTTCGTTTTTCTTGAGTTGCGAGAGCAGCACTTTGGACAGCGTCAGGATCACGAAAGTGATGAAAAATAAGACCAAGCCGAGGTACATCAAAGAAGCCTGGTGCAAACCTTCACCAGCCTCTGCAAATTCATTCGCCAGCGCTGATGTAATGCTATTCGCAGCTTGAAAGAGACTCAGCGAATCAAGTTGATTGAAATTACCTATGACAAAAGTCACCGCCATGGTTTCACCAATGGCTCTTCCCAGACCCAGCATGATGCCGCCAATGACACCAGACTTTGTGTAGGGCAAAACCACTTTGGTTACCACCTCCCAAGTGGTGGCGCCCAGGCCATAGGCCGATTCTTTGAGCAGGGTTGGTGTGATCTCAAACACATCCCGCATCACCGCCGCAATGAAAGGAATGATCATGATGGCCAAAATAATGCCGGCCGATAAAATACCGATACCAACCGGTGGCCCGGACAACAACGCGCCCAAATAAGGCAAGCCGCCAAACACTGATTGAAGCGGTTGTTGAACATATTGGGCCAACAGGGGCCCAAACACCAAAAGACCCCACATGCCATACACGATCGACGGTATTGCTGCCAACAATTCGATGGCTGTGCCCAGTGGCCGCTTCAGCCAAGCCGGGGAAAGCTCTGTCAGAAAAACCGCGATACCAAAACTCACCGGCACCGCAATCAGCAAGGCGATGAGCGACGTCATGAGCGTGCCGTAAATCATGACCAAACCGCCAAAGTCCTGCTTCACTGGGTCCCAGCTGGTGCTGGTCAGAAAGCCAAAACCGTAGCGACTGATAGCCGGCCAGGCACTGATGGTGAGGGAAACCAATATCGCCATC
>RFYV01000184.1 GCA_009921265.1 Betaproteobacteria bacterium
AAACATGCGCCACAATTTGGATTCCAAGAACAAATCACATGATCGCCAATTTTTAATTCTGTGACATCCTTGCCAATCGCTTCAACCACACCAGCGCCTTCGTGTCCCAAAATAATGGGTAATGGATAGGCGAGTTGCCCTTGCATCACTTCTAAATCGGTATGGCATAAACCGCTGGCATGGAGTCGAATCAAAACATCGGTGGGTTTGAGCTCTTTAATCTCAATCGTTTCAATTTGAAGAGGCGTTTGCGTTTTGTGTAAAACAGCGGCTTTGAATTTCAACATGGTAGATTTTGTTTTAAGGTCCGGCTCCATAAACCAAATTAGGCAACCAAAGTGTGATCGATGGAAATACAGTTAAGAGAAGTAGGACAACAATCATGGCACCCAAGAAAGGCATCACTTCAATTGTGTAATCTTCCATTGGTACTTTGAGAACCTGCGAGCTGATGAACATCATTTGTCCGACAGGGGGAGTTACGCCTGCAATGGTTAAGTTTGTGATGAGAACAATACCGAAATGAACCATATCAACGTTAAGTTTTAATAGAATTGGAACAAAAATAGGCGTCAAGATAATCAATGCAGATGTACCTTCAATGGCAGTGCCCAAAACAATGAGCATGACATTGATGATGAGTAAAAGCGATAAAGGATCTTTGGTGAGTGTCAGCATCCAACTGGCCATTTGAGGAGGGATTCGCTCCCAAGCCAAATAAAAACCAAATGCAGAGGCCGCACAAATCATCAGCATCACTGAGCTGGTATCAAGTGCAGTCTCTTTTAAAACTTTGGGTAAATCTTTGATACTCAGAGACTTATATGCAAATAAGCCAACACCTATTGTGTATAAAACAGTGACCGCTCCTGCTTCAGTGGGTGTAAAAATACCATATCGAATTCCAACGATGATGAACATCGGAATGGACAAGGCCCATAGCGCCTCCTTGAATGTTTTAAATACAACACCGTAGCCAGCAAACTCTGATCGTAAAGGATGATAGCCGCGTTTTTTGGCAATATACCAAGTCACGATCATCAGTGAAGCCGCCAACATCAAGCCTGGAATAATGCCGCCAATAAAGAGTCGACCAACAGACACATCTGCAATGTATCCATAAATGATGAGTCCAATGGAGGGTGGGATTAAAGAGGTGATGATGGCTGCGCATGATGTGATGACCGCAGCAAAAGCAGGGCTGTAATTAGACTTGACCATCGATGGGCCCAGTACTTTAGCGAGCATGGCTGCATCGGCTGATGATGATGCAGTCAGTCCACCCAAAAGAGTTGCTAGCACGGTACACATTTGTGCCAATGCGCCTGTCATGTGTCCGACCATAGCGTCAGCAAGCGCCAACAAACGATGCGTGATGCCTGCCTTGTTCATGATGGCGCCCGCTAAAACAAAAAAGGGAATAGACAGCAGTGGATAACTGTCAGTTGCACTCACCATTTTTTGCGCAAATATTTTGAAAGGAATTTCTCCATCAATCAAAAAGAACGAAAGTGCACTGATTGCAATTGCAAATGAGATGGGTGTTTCTAATGCAAAGAGCACGAGCATTAAAATTCCAGGGATCCAATCAGCCCACATAGGTTTCCCTTTCAGATTCAATTTCCCAAGCCCCTTTGATGAGAACTTGAATGTATCGAATCGCCATGAGTGCAAAACAAAAAGCAACGGGGCCGTATAAAAAAGTGAGAGGCCATCGCAATACGGGTGTTGGATTCTCCCAAGAAGCCCAAGCGAATTGCCCACCATAAACTGCCATAAAACCACAAAATCCAAGTACCAATGCATGATTGAGCCATCGAATGATGATTTGCCATGTGGGACTGAATTGTTTAACAAGCATGTCAATCGATGGGTGAAGTTTGTATTTCATACAAGCTGCAGCACCAAAAAAAACCAACCACGCAAAACTCAATGTTGCAATCTCGCTGGCCCAAGTAGCGGGTTGCTCGGTGATGTAAC
>RFYV01000185.1 GCA_009921265.1 Betaproteobacteria bacterium
GAAGATATGAATTTGCCTGGCTATAAATTCCATAAACTTAAAGGCGTGATGAAAAAGGAATACGCCGTTTCAGTCACTGGACAGTGGCGAATTACTTTTGAATTTTTTAGCGAGGATGCCATCAACGTTAATTTGGAGGACTACCACTGATGAAGTCATTACGAAATCCCCATCGCAAGTCCACGCACTCTGGTGCGGTTCTACGTGAAGATGTGTTGCCCGAATTGGGTTGGACGAAGGGTGAGTTTGCATCGCTATTAAAAGTCAGTCGTCAAACGGTTTCTGATTTGCTGCACGAGCGTAAGGGTGTGGCTGCTGAAATGGCGATTCGCATTGCCAGAACCATCGGTGGATCGCCCCAGAGTTGGCTTCGAATGCAAGAGGCTCTCGAATTATGGGCTGCAGAAATTAAATTTAAAAACAATCCTGCCATAGATCCTAAAGGAATTGTTGCCTAAAGCTTTGAATGCGCAATATAACTATTCGTAATGCGTCCCCATTCTTAAAATACGCACTATCAGTATTTTCCAATCCAGGTATGAGCCTGAAGAAGTGTCTTTCCGAGGACTTTGGAATTAGGATTGATCGGAGTAGTAAAGCTGAGAGTTTACGATTTTTTTCTGGACCTAGTGAAAGAAGCAAATAGCTTGCTTTTGGCTAAACTCATCTGCTTGGCGGCCTGAAGATCGGTTTGCTGTTTAGACTCAAGTATGAGTTCTTGCAGCATCGTATCCGTTTTGAAGATCACCAGGTCTCTGCCATTCAGGAGCACCAAGCATTCCAAGGGCGTCTTCACATCTGCGTGTTTATAACGTTTCACGACCTTGCCCTTTGGACTGACGATGTCTGTTGGATATAGACACGGACGATGCAAGTTGAGCCACGAGTTAAACGTTTGTTGGTAGAACTGATTGATGGCCTCAGCGTGTCTTCTGGGGATATGGCTGTAGCCCATGTGCTTGCGGACTACGCTGTTGTTTTTACTCTCAGCAAGCCCGTTATCGTTGCTATGGCGGGGCCTGGATTTAGTTTGTTCAATCCGCAATTTCTCCAGCATTTTGGCCACGCGTGAGTTGATATATTCTGAGCCGTTGTCCGAGTGAAACCCTTGCAATACAAACGGGAGCTGCTCCATGATCAACTCAAGAACGGGCATGAGAAAGACTTCACTAATTCCCTCTACACAAGCCTCCACTTGCCACTGACTAACGCTATCCACGCAAGTGATGTGATACACCCCTTTCTCCCCGTCAAAGTCCCCCTGGTGAACACTATCAATACGAACAAATCCGGCACGTCCACTGGGGCTTGGGGCTTTGCGAATGCCAATCGGTATGCCCACCGGCCGAGTCTTGGTAATTTTAGTCCGTTGACGCTGATACCCCGTACTCTTTCTTAGGTTGTAAAGATGCGAAACAGACAGATTAGAGATGCGCTCATAGCGTTTATCGCCGTAGTATTCGTAAGCCCTTTTGAGTAAATGAACGATAGAGGGCCCACAGACGTCCTCGTTGGCACGGTCCATCTCAACGAGGAGTCTGACATCACCTTCAGTGTATTTGCGCTTAAAGGGCTCTACGGGGGCTGTATAGCGTTTTGCAAGTGGGATGTTGGCGAGTCGATTTGTGTGCCATGCTTTGACCAAGCGGGTGATTTGGGCACGGCTGTAACCAGTCGTGAAGCGCAAGTACTTGAGTAGGACGCCGCGCTCGTATTTGGAGCACCGGGGAAAGTCAAATCGCTTGAGGACACGGGTGATGTGTTGATAGAGGGAGGCCTCATCGTCGTGCTTGGTAACAGAGATCTCCAGGGTACCAGCAAGAAATTGCTCGATAAGCTCAATGGTGCACAGTTTGGACTCGTTCATGTTAATAATCATCCTTGGATGATCAACCTAATATGAAAAGTCAGGCCCAAATCAGAGTTTCAGGCTCATACCTCGTTGGAAATACACGTCTAACTCAGGCTCATACCTCGTT
>RFYV01000186.1 GCA_009921265.1 Betaproteobacteria bacterium
CGAGCTGAAGTACGAGTATCAGCTTCCCATTGTCGCGACCATCCATGCGACCGATGAGATCGAGTTTGGCCGTGTTGATGTAGCACTGTTTTTCGTCGGTGACTGAGTCGTCACGAATATGAGTGCCTAAAACTTGTCCCAGAACAATACTTTGACCGCTTGGCAAAGGAATCAATTGAAAGAGTTGACACTCCATGGCCACTGGCGATTCGCTGATCCGTGGTGGCTTGACAAAAGTGGAGGGTGTGACGCTCAATTGAGCTTCATCGATTTCATCCACAACAGGTGGAAATTCAATGGCTGTGATGTTCATGGCTTCAACCATGTTCGCAGGCACCAAATTCACTACAAATTGTCCGGTGTCTTGAATGTGCTTGAGGGTGTCTTTGCCTACAGGTGAGCGCTCTGTGAATCCAATGGCCACAATGGGTGGTGCACTGGACATGACATTAAAAAAAGAAAAGGGTGCTGCGTTTCGGGATCCGTCTTGACCTACTGTGGTGATCCATGCAATGGGGCGAGGCACCACAGTACAGGCCATGATTTTGTAGCGTTCTTTGGTGTTGAGTTTTGAAAAGTCAAACAGCATTGTTAGTCCGATTTAATGTTTGATTTTTTAACAACTTCGCGCCAACGTGTGAGTTCGGTACGTACAAAATTTGCAAACTGATCTGGCGTCATGGGTGTTGATACGGCCCCTTCTTTGGTAACGAATTCTTTCATTTTTGCATTTGATAAGGCATTATTCACATCTTGATTGATTTTGTTGGCAAGTGTTTCAGAAAGTCCAACGGGTGCAAATAAACCCCACCAGAGTTCAAGGTCATAACCTGCAAATGTTTGTGTCAGTGGTGCAATGTCAGTTGCGATGGGTGAGGGGTACAAACTTGTTACACCAAGCGCAGTAACTTTGCCAGAGCGTGCATGTGGAAGAACTTGAGGAATACTGCCCATGTACAACTGTGTGTGCCCACCAATAACGTCGGTAATCGCCTGCGATCCACCTTTGTATGGAGCCTGTGTGAGTTTGATGTTTGCGTTGCTGGCTAACATTTCCATGGCCAGATGGGTGACGCTGCCATTGCCCGCAGTAGCGTAATTAATGCGGGCGGGTTGTGACTGCGCTGATGAGATGATGTCCCGTTGCGTTTTAATACCTGATGCAATTGAGGCCACCAACATCATAGGACCTTTGGCAATGAGTGCAATGGGTTTGAAACTGGTGATTGGATCTGGAGCCACACCGGGTTGAATGGCCGCATTGATGGTGAAGGCCGATGACATCAATAAGATGGTGTACCCATCTGAAGGCATTTTGCTCACATAGTTGGCACCGAGT
This sequence comes from Betaproteobacteria bacterium, assembly GCA_009921265.1. Classification (GTDB taxonomy): domain Bacteria; phylum Pseudomonadota; class Gammaproteobacteria; order Burkholderiales; family Burkholderiaceae_C; genus Limnohabitans. The sequence continues at coordinate 1,340 of RFYV01000186.1, forward strand.
GAGCCTCCACCGCCTGAGCGATTTTCAACAATCACTGATTGAGCCCAAGTGGCATGCAGTTCTGCTGCTAAAGCGCGTGCAAAAATATCATTGGAGCCCCCAGTGGTAAAGGGTACAACCAATGTCACTTGTTTGTTGGGAAAGGTTTGTGCGTGTGTTTGCGGAGTGATCAATAGACAAAGGAAATTGATGGCTGTCATCCAATGAAAAAATGCAGGCAAACATTGACGCACAAACAGATTCATATCAGATGACACCGTTTTTTTCTAAAGGTTGAATTTGCTCGTCGCTCATATTTAAAAACTGTTTCAAAATGTCTTTGCTGTCTGCGCCTAAAGGGACACTGAATCGACTTGGCAATGAAGCCTGACCATTAAAACGCAATGGACTTGCTGCTGCAGGCATGCGACCGTAATCTGGATGGTCAACCCATTGCAATGATCCTCTGGCGTGTAAGTGCTCATCGTTCATCACCTCGTTTAAATCTCGCACTGGTGAGCATGGCACTTGCTTGGAAATGAGTAAATTGAAAATAGCTGAGCGATTGAGAGGTTTTGTCCAGTTGCTAACGATGTTGTCAACTTCTTCCATATTCTTGACGCGACTTGCATT
>RFYV01000187.1 GCA_009921265.1 Betaproteobacteria bacterium
ATTGTCTTCATTTAAATCCCCATTGCTGTCGCGCATCCATGTTGCGACAACGCCGTGGAAAGCAACGGTTCGAAAGTTTGCGAATCGATCAACTGGCATAGTTGTTGTAATCACTTCTCCCGAGGTGGAGGTGGTGGTGATAAATAAAGGTGTGAATGGAGCGCCTGCAAGAAGCGTTTCGCGATTCATTGCAACAGTGCTGCCCAGCTTGGAATTCGCAGGCAAATCTTCCCGAGAGTAGGCGCCATCAAAATTCCAGTTGTTTCCTGTTTCAGATTTCTTCCACATGTAAACCACGCCGGCATTTATTTTGTTATCCACTTTTGTGTGGGGGGCGCCAACCGCAATGAAATTGCCTCCAGGTTCAATGGCCACGGCGGTTCCGTATTTGTCACCGCTGTGAAGATGTGGAGGAATTAATTGAATCGGCGCGGTGTTGGAATGATCCAAGTCAAATACCCAGACCGTGCCACCGCTGGATGTGTTTGGCGCTCCAACCACCAAGGTGTTCAGTGTCAGGGCAATGGACTCGCCAAATCGATCGTCGGGTTGTTGTGAAGGAGATTTTAATATTTTATTTTCAGAGTGTCTTTCCAAAATCATTTCTACGGGCGCCTCAGGGTGATAAGGCGTCAGTTCCGCTTTGCCTTGCGCCAGTGGATAAAGCGGAGGCGGTTGGTCTTGGGTGCAAGACAGCACCATGCCACCGGCCATCACGACAGCAAGTAAGAGGGGCAATACAAAATGAGTGGCCGATTTATTTCGCACATATTCAGTCTATCGGCATCAATAAAATTTTTTCTTGTCGAACTTTATGAAAGTGCTCGACTATGCTTTGACCATGTCAATTCGAATACCTTTCATTTCAATGGTTTCGGCAGCGTTCATTACCATCGTTGCGCTTGCGGCTTTCGCCATTGCCTATGATGACACCACTTTGACTTCAGGAAATTTTATGAAAAATACCCACAGACCTATTTCTCGCGCTGGTTACAACATCACTCCACTGACCAAAGAGCAGGTGGAAATATTGGCCAAGAAATTGACGCCGGAACAATACAAAGTGACGCAGAAGTCTGGGACTGAACCAGCATTTTGCGGCACTTTGCTCGACAATAAAAAAGACGGAGTGTATTGCTGCGTGGTTTGCGGATTGCCTCTATTTTCAAGCGACAATAAATTCAATTCAAAGACTGGTTGGCCAAGTTTCTTCGCGCCCTTTGACACGGATCATGTTGGTTATAAAAAAGATAATGACATGGGAATGGAGCGCGTTGAAATTGATTGCGCGCGCTGTGGCTCACATTTGGGGCATGTGTTTGAAGATGGACCCAAGCCAACGGGATTGCGATATTGTTTGAATTCGGCCGCTCTTGTGTTCTATGACAAGGGCGCAGTGCTTCCACCTGAAAGTTCTCCAATGCAATTAAAGACCGCGTATTTTGCGGGCGGATGTTTTTGGGGAGTCGAGCATTGGTTTCAGGAATGTCCCGGTGTTGCGGATGTTGCGAGTGGCTACATGAATGGAACTTCTGACAACCCAACCTATGAGGAAGTGTGCTCGCATAAAAGCGGTCACGCTGAAGCGGTGCGCGTGACATTTGATCCTACGAAAGTGACCTACAAGCAATTACTCGATGGATTCTTCCGCATACATGACCCAACGCAACTCGATCGTCAAGGTCCTAATGTGGGGGATCAATATCGATCTGCGGTATTCACCACCGATGATCAACAACTTGCCGAATCAAAGGCATTTGTGGTGGCATTGCAGACGTCTCCTCAATTTGCGGGCAAGAAAATTGTGACCGTCATTGAGCCAGCGAAAAAGTTTTTTGTAGCGGAAGGCTATCACCAGGATTATGTTGAACGAACTGGGCGTGCTTGTCACGGAAGCAATCCGTGGCCCGCGGTATTTGCGGAGAATAAAGAAGCGACTGCTGCCAAGG
>RFYV01000188.1 GCA_009921265.1 Betaproteobacteria bacterium
CACCAATATGCTTTTCGTATTGAAGCCGCCATAAAATCCAAAACTTTGTGCCTGACCGCTCATTGAATTGACACTTGCACTTCCTGAATTCATTCCTGAATAGACTACCTGTCCTTCCCTATTTAATAGATTATATCCACGAGAGCCGCATAATTCGCCTGCCTTTTCAAAGCAAACATTCATTCCTACGGCGGCTCCATCGCAACTTATGCTATGACCTTGCTTGCGATCAATCAAGGTACAGGTCCAATGACCTTTGTATACAACGTACGTGCGAATAACATCAGCGGTGCAATACTTCAGCCCAACGTATCAAGTGGTGCAATAGCTGCAGGCGGAACGATTTACTCGGCTGCTTCAGGTGCATTGTCAGCTGGAACGTATTTCATAGAGACATTGTCAATTACCGATGCAAATGGATGTCAGGTACAACCTGTTGTTATGGGTGCTGGTTATTATAACCATACTCTAACAATAATCCCTGCCCCAAGTGCAACAATAAGTTATTCTAGTTCTACATGGTGTAAAACGCTTACAAGCGCACAGCCTGTCACTAGAGAAGGAACAAGCGGCGGTACTTACAGTGCCTCTTCAACACTTCTTAACATAAGCGCTAGTTCAGGAGCTATTTATCCAAGTGCGAGTACCCCTGGTACCTATACAGTAACGTATACCCTTGCAGCCTCAGGTATTTGCTCAGCAGTAAGCACAACAACAACAGTAACGATTACAGCTGCACCAATAGCAAGTATTAGTTATGCGAGTGCATCATTCTGTAAAACGATTACAACAGCACAGTCTGTGACTCAAAGCGGCACACAAGGCGGTACTTACTCCTCAACTACAGGTTTGAGTATTGACGCAAGTACAGGAGCAATCACTCCAAGTACAAGTACAGCAGGAACGTATACAGTAACATACACAATTGCAGCCTCTGGAGGTTGTGCAGCAGTTATAAAAACAAGAACAGTAAGCATCACTGCAGCACCAAGTGCAAGTATTAGTTATGCAAACGAATCATTCTGTAAAACACTTACAACACAGACTGTAAATAGAACAGGGACAACAGGAGGCACTTACTCCTCAACTACCGGTTTGAGCATCAATGCATTTACCGGAGCAATCATTCCAAGTACAAGTACAGCAGGAACATACACTGTAACTTACACGATAGCAGCAGCAGGTTGCTCATCAGTAAGCACAACAACAACAGTAACAATAACAGCAGCTCCAACAGCAGCAATCAGTTACTTAGGCTCACCATTCTGTAATACGTTAATAAGTGCACAGTCTGTAAGTCATACAGGCTCGACAGGTGGTACTTACTCCTCAACGACAGGCTTGAGTATTGATGCAAGTACAGGCGCAATCACTCCAAGCACAAGTACAGCAGGAACGTATACAGTAAGCTACACAATTGCAGCCTCTGGAGGTTGTGCAGCAGTTATAAAAACAACAACAGTAATCATCACTGCAGCACCAAGTGCAAGTATTAGTTATGCAAACGCACCATTCTGTAAAACCCTATCAATTTCACAAGCAGTAACGCGCGAAGGAGCAAGCGGCGGAACCTACAGTGCAAGCCCAACAGGTTTGATCATCAATGCAAGTACCGGAGCAATCACTCCAAGTCTAAGTACAGCAGGAACATACACTGTAACATATACGATTGCAGCAGCAGCAGGTTGCTCAGCAGTAAGCACAACGGCAAGTGTAACAATCACTACGGCGCCTACAGCAAGTATTAGTTATGCAAATGAATCATTCTGTAAAACACTTACAAGTGCACAGTCTGTAAGTAATACAGGAACAACAGGTGGTACTTACTCCTCAACGACAGGCTTGAGTATTGATGCAAGTACAGGAGCAATTACTCCAAGCACAAGTACAGCAGGAACGTATACAGTAAGCTACACAATTGCAGCCTCTGGAGGTTGTGCA
>RFYV01000189.1 GCA_009921265.1 Betaproteobacteria bacterium
TTGCAGTGATACATGCGCTTGGGCTTATGCTTACTGTTGCGCCAGGGCGTCAGTGACTTGTGACTCAAAGGTAGGGAGTGGCGGGGCGACGCCCACAAATAAAAAGAGTCGCGGAAAAAAGGCAGTGATTTCTAATTTGGCCCTCACGTCACCATAGTGTGCAGGCATGTGCATTTATCAAGCCATACCTTTGGCTGCCAGCTGTAAGGCGCATCTTACCTTTTGTACCCTAGAAAAAATAGTATCTTTTTCTAGGAAAATATGTCACTATGCATCCATGAAATCACATAGTAAACAAGTCATTTCAAGAATTTATGGGCATGGTAGGGGTTGGGCATTTTCACAGAGTGATTTTGCACATTCATTCACCCGCAGTCAGATTGATTACGCGCTATCAGAACTCTGCCATGAAGGGAAAATACGCCGTGTGTGTCGGGGCATTTACGACTACCCAAAATTCAGCGAGCTTCTGAATCGGGAACTCAGCCCGGATTTTGATCAAGTGGCACAGGCGTTGGCGCGAAAGTTCAATTGGCGAATTCAGCCCACTGGCGACGCCTCACTCAATCTGCTTGGGCTTTCAACGCAGGTGCCTGGTCGGCTGGCCTATCTCTCTGATGGACCAAATCGCAAGTACGACATTGGTCATTGCAAATTGGAATTCAAGAAGTCCGCATTGAAAGATGTTGGCTTTCAATTTCGTGAAAGCGGATTCATTGTTCAGGCGTTGAAGGCGCTGGGTCAAAATCGCGTGACCACCACGGAGATCAACAAGTTGCACAAACAGTTGGATGCAACAGCGCGCAAACGAGTGCTTAAAGACACGGTCACCGCAACGGGTTGGATCTATCACGCCATCAAGAAAATTTGCCAAGAGCGCAATTAATGGAGTCGGTTGCGCTATTTACCGCCGCGCAACGCAGGGAACTGTTTTTAGAAACAGCCGCGCGCAAGCGCATGACACCGTCCATTGTTGAAAAAGATTTTTGGGTGTGCTGGGCATTGGGCAGATTGTTTGCAAATTCAACATTGTCGCGCTTGCTGATGTTCAAGGGTGGCACCAGTTTGTCCAAGGTGTTTAATCTCATCCATCGTTTTTCGGAAGATATTGACTTGGTCTTGGATTGGCGGGTTGTTGTTGGGCAAGAGAACCCCATGGGACAACGATCCGCCAGCAAGCAGGCCATTCTGAATCAAGCAATGAATGACAATGCAATGAATTACATTTGTTCCGAGTTGCTTGCAAAAATTTCAAGCGCGGTTACCCCAACTTGTCATTGTGAAATTGCAAGCGAGGATCTATTTGTTGTAAATATTCAATATCCGGCTGCATTTTCAGATTCGTATTTGCGGCCAAATATTCGACTTGATATTCGACCACTTGCATCTTGGATTCCTTCTCACGATTATTCAATTCGCTCGTATGCCTCAGAGGCATTTCCAGAATTTTTTCTTAATCCAAGTTGTAATGTGAAGTCCATTTGTGCCGAACGAACTTTTTGGGAAAAGGCCACCATTTTGCATCACGAGGCGCATCGACCAGAAGGAAGCGCGCAACAGTTGCGCTATTCGCGTCATTATTACGATTTGGCAATGATGGCCTTATCGCCCGTAAAAAATGCGGCGTTAAAAGATCTTGAACTATTGAATGATGTAGTGGAGTTCAAGCGGCGATTTTATTCGCGGGGTTGGGCGCGCTACGAAAATGCAATTCCTGGGTCTTTCCGGCTTGTGCCTCGTGGGCACGTTTTGGCGGCGGTAGAAACGGATTATGCGCAGATGCGAAATATGATTTTTGGTCGCTACCCAAACCTAGATGAAATACTGAGTCACACCGCCAACTCGGTTTTCATTGTGATGACTACCACCAATTACAACGACAACAGCAA
>RFYV01000190.1 GCA_009921265.1 Betaproteobacteria bacterium
AAGTGACCTATGACTTTGCTCGATTGATGGACGGTGCAAATCAGGTGAGTTGTTCTGGCTTTGGCCAAGTGATGATTGACCATATGTAATAGCGTACAAAGCCGTACAAAACCGTACAAAGACGGCCAAATCAAAACCTCAAGTAATTGATTTACTTGAGGTTTTTTTTATCTGTGTACAATAACCTCCAAAGTCTGACAGCTTTTTTTGAGCCATGGATTCGGGGTGTATGGCTCAAATTTCTTCAATACCCTGATTTATGGCTCAAATCATGGCTCAATCTCCTAGGGCGGTTAATTACACGCTCACAGACAAAAAAATCCAAGCTGCAAAGCCTAAATCTAAGCCGTATCCCATTGCAGATGGTGGTGGGCTTTACGTTGAAGTTTTAGTGTCGGGTTCAAAGATTTGGCGCTATTCGTTCGGGTTTCAAGGCAAGCGGACTAAGGTAACGATTGGGCAATACCCCACCATTGGTATCAAGGAAGCACGAAATACGCACGAGGCAATGAGAGTAATGCTTATTGGTGGTGTAGACCCAGCAAGGCAGAAGCAAATTGAGAAGATTGAGCGTTTGGCTCATGCCCATCAAGCAGAAACCTTTGAGTCCTTTGCTCGTATTTGGTTTTCGGAAAAGATGGCGAAGGCTACAGCTAGGACTAAAAAGCAGAACCTAGCTTGGATGGAGAAGGATGTGTTTCCTGCAATTGGTTCAATTCCACTGGGCAATGTCACACCCGCGGATATTTTGAAACTATTAGAGGGCATGCGCAATACGCCAACAAAAGCGAACAACATTCTTGCAATCCTTGAGCGGATTTACCAGTATGCATCTCAGAAACTGCTGGTTACGAATAATCCTGCAACCCCGATGAGAGGATTGATCGACAAACCCCCTGCGACTCACTACATTCCTCTGAAACCTTCAGAGTTACATCGGTTTGTCTCTGCTATTCGTACCTGTGGCGCACACCAAGGCACTCGCCTAGCGGTGGAGCTTTTATTGTTAACTGCAGTGCGAAAGGACAACGTGTGCAAAGCACGCTGGGAACATTTCGATCTAAAAGCTAAAACATGGACTATTCCGGGTCGCACTGTGGGTGGAAACGGGTATATGAAAATGCCGCGTCCTCATACGGTCTACTTGTCAAGGCAGGCAATTGCGTTGCTGACACAGGCCCAGTATTTTTCCAGTAGCTCTGAATGGGTGTTTCCATCTGTACAAATGCAATCGAAGCCAATGACAGAGCAGACGATCAATCATTTGTTTACAAGACTTAAAGCAGCCGGTGAAGTGCCACTTGACTTCAAACCTCACGGCTTGCGCAGTACTGCGTCAACTATTTTGAACAACAATAAGCTTCTCATAGGCATCGATGGTGACGTGATAGAGGCAGTCTTGGCTCATGTGGACGTAAGTTCCGTGCGCGGAGGTTACAACCATGCGGTGTACTCTAGCCCAGTGCAGTATGCCCTTCAATGGTACGCAGATCATATCGATAAGCTGGTTGCTGGCGCAGACGTGATTAAGTTAAAAATTGCCTGAATTTGAAATGAAACCGATTTTTTTAAAGCCCCTTCGGTTGATCAGCAAAGCAAGGCTAAAGGCTGGCTTTGTAAGAGCTGCAAGCTCATCAGACGGAGTTGTTGACACTGCCGCGGCGGCTGAATTAGGTTTGATCGAGCGCGATGGACTTGTATCCTTGATTCCACCACAGACGCGGGCTAGGGCGCGGAGACTTTTAAAGGCCAATGTTCTATGGCCTGTAGACGTGAAGAAAAGCACGCTGGATGGTTCAAGTCTAAAGTCAATAGAGCGCAGGCAGTTTGCTCTAGCACTTCATAATGTTATTGGCCCAA
>RFYV01000020.1 GCA_009921265.1 Betaproteobacteria bacterium
TTAGCACTCATGGGCTATGAGTGCTAACACTCCAGCCCTAATCCACCAACGCACGTTTTGTGCGATGTTGTTTTTAACCTTTAGTTTCTCTATTTGGAGTCCACATGAAACTTCGTCCCCTGCACGACCGCGTGATTGTCAAGCGCATTGACAGCGAAACCACTACAGCCTCTGGCATCGTCATCCCTGACGCCGCCGCAGAAAAGCCCGATCAAGGTGAAATCTTGGCCGTTGGTCCTGGCAAAAAAAATGACAAAGGCGACTTGAGCCCTATGGGCGTCAAAGTTGGCGACCGTGTTTTGTTTGGCAAATACAGCGGCCAAACCGTCAAAGTCGATAGCGAGGAACTCCTCGTTATGAAAGAAGAAGACCTTTTCGCTGTTGTCGAAAAGAAATAATCATTTAACCAATATCGGAGTAATTTAAAATGGCAGCAAAAGAAGTAATTTTTGGCGGCGAAGCCCGCGCACGCATGGTCGAGGGTGTCAACATCCTAGCCAACGCAGTTAAAGTCACTTTAGGCCCCAAAGGTCGTAACGTGGTTCTCGAGCGCTCATTTGGCGCGCCAACAGTCACCAAAGACGGTGTATCTGTTGCAAAAGAAATCGAACTCAAAGACAAGTTGCAAAACATGGGCGCACAGATGGTTAAGGAAGTTGCTTCCAAAACTTCTGATAACGCTGGTGACGGTACAACAACCGCTACTGTGTTGGCTCAAGCGATTGTTCACGAAGGCATGAAGTATGTTGCCGCAGGCATGAACCCCATGGACTTGAAGCGTGGCATTGACAAAGCAGTAACTGCATTGATTGCGCAACTCAAAAAAGCGTCACGCCCAACAACAACAACCAAAGAAATCGCTCAAGTCGGATCTATTTCTGCTAACAGCGATACCAGCATTGGCGACATCATTGCCAAAGCCATGGACAAAGTGGGCAAAGAAGGCGTGATCACTGTTGAAGACGGCAAGTCACTCGACAACGAACTCGACATCGTTGAAGGTATGCAGTTTGATCGTGGCTATTTGTCACCTTACTTCATTAACAACCCCGAAAAACAAGTGGCATTGCTCGACAATCCGTTCGTGTTGTTGTTTGACAAAAAAATCAGCAACATCCGTGATTTGTTACCTACACTTGAAGCCGTTGCAAAAGCGGGCCGTCCTTTGCTCATCGTCGCTGAAGAAGTCGAAGGTGAAGCATTGGCAACATTGGTGGTCAACACCATTCGTGGCATTCTCAAAGTTGTTGCTGTTAAGGCACCTGGCTTTGGCGATCGTCGCAAAGCCATGCTCGAAGATATCGCTATCCTCACTGGCGGCAAAGTGATTGCAGAAGAAGTGGGCCTCACACTCGAAAAAGTCACATTGGCTGATTTGGGTTCTGCCAAGCGCGTTGAAGTGGGCAAAGAAAACACCACTATCATTGATGGCGCAGGCGCAGCCGCTGACATCGAAGCACGCGTTAAACAAATCCGCATTCAAATCGAAGAAGCAACATCCGACTACGATCGCGAAAAATTGCAAGAGCGCGTTGCCAAATTGGCAGGCGGGGTTGCCGTGATCAAAGTAGGCGCTGCAACTGAAGTTGAAATGAAAGAGAAAAAAGCACGCGTTGAAGACGCATTGCACGCTACACGCGCTGCTGTAGAAGAAGGCATTGTAGCGGGCGGTGGTGTTGCACTATTGCGTGCGCGTCAAGCAGCTGGCACGATCAAAGGCGACAACGCTGATCAAGAAGCAGGTATCAAACTGGTTCTCAAAGCTGTTGAATCTCCATTGCGCGAAATCGTTTACAACGCAGGTGGCGAGCCCTCTGTTGTTGTTAATGCAGTGATGGCCGGCAAAGGTAACTATGGCTTCAATGCAGCCAATGACACCTATGGCGACATGATTGAAATGGGTATTTTGGATCCCACTAAAGTGACTCGCACTGCACTTCAAAACGCAGCGTCTGTTGCATCATTGATGCTAACCACCGAAGCCATGGTTGCAGAAGCACCCAAGGACGAGTCAGGTGCTGGCGGCGGCATGGGCGGCGGCGGAATGGGCGGAATGGGCGGAATGGGCGACATGGGCATGTAATGTCTATAAGCTCAAGTCGTTTGGCTTGAAAACAAAAAGGGTCGCATATGCGGCCCTTTTTTTATATTAAAAAAATTTAGGGTCAACGAATGCGATGAAGCAAGCCCGCAGTAGAAGCATCTAATCCGCTCGAGTCTCCCGTGTTTATTTTTTGAATCAAATCGTTGGCCATCACTTTGCCCAACTCCACGCCCCATTGATCAAAACTGTTGATGCCCCACACTGCACCACTGACCATGACGCGGTGTTCATGCAATGCAATCATGGCCCCCAAAGTGGCGGGTGTTAATTGATCCATTAGAAAAAATGTGCTGGGCCTGTTGCCAGTCATGTGTCGATGACCGCCTTTGACATTGCGTCCCATCATCAAAGCTTGCGCTTGCGCCAATGCATTGGCTAGCAGTTGTTGTTGATGTTGCGGCCAATGATGTGATGCGTGTTTGAACGCTAAAAAATCAACAGGAACCACTTGCGTGCCTTGATGCAACATTTGAAAAAATGCATGCTGTCCGTTGGTACCTGGTTCGCCCCAAAGCACAGGTGCAGTTTGATACGAAAGCGCTTGCCCTTGCAGATCAACACGCTTACCGTTGCTCTCGAGTTCAAGTTGTTGTAAGTAAGAAGCCCAATATTTGAGATGCGCATGATAGGGCGCAACATTGCGACTACTGTATCCCAAAAAATTGCGGTGCCACACGTCGAGCAAACCCAACCGCAAGGGCAAATTGCTTTGAATCGGCGCATTTAAAAAATGCTGATCCATTTGGTGTGCACCACTTAAAAAATCACGAAAACCTTGCGCGCCAATAGCAATTGCCAAGGGTAGGCCAATCGCCGAATGGATGGAATATCGACCTCCCACCCAATCCCAAAAACCAAATACGTGGCCTACGCCCCATGCTTTGGCGTCTAAAGTGTTAGAGGTGAGTGCGGCGAAGTGTCGCTGTGTGTCGGTACCACCTTGCGATAAAAACCAATTTTTTGCGGTTTGCGCATTGGTCATGGTCTCGAGGGTGGTGAATGTTTTGGAAGCAAAGATGAATAAAGTGTGCTCGGGTCGAATTTTTTGAAGCACAGTATTTATTTCGTGTGCATCAACGTTGGATACAAAATGAAATCGTTTGTTGCTGATAGCCAATGTTTGCAATGCAAACGTGGTCATGCGCGGGCCTAAATCGGATCCACCAATACCGATATGAACCACATCAGTGAACGTATCGTCGTTAGCAATGCTTTGTGCAAATGCCAACATGTCGTCTAAAACAACGTGCACATCTTTAAGAGTCGATGACAAATGATTGGTTAAGGACTTTGCAGGTTGACGCAGCAACCAATGCATGACCTGTCTATTTTCGGTGGTGTTGATAGGCTCGCCGCTGAACATGGCGTCGCGCTTGGCAAGCACACCCGTTTGCTCTGCTAAATCAAACAAAAGGGTTTGTACTTGTGCGTTGATGGGTTGCTTAGAAAAATCAGCAAAAACATGCGGCGCTTGAACGCTGAATGCGTCAACGCGATGCGAGTCTTGTGCAAACGCTTGAGACAAATCAAAGCTGGTAAAACTGCTCGATGCGTCTTGCAGTTTTTTCCAAACGGATGTTTGATCACAACGCATGCATCAAGCCTTGAGTAGCTCATCGAGCAGCATGGCGTCTTTGCAAAATGCACGAATGCCTTCGGCTAATTTTTCTGTGGCCATCGCATCTTCATTGAGTGCAAATCGAAATTGCGCTTCGTTGAGATCAACTGAAGGTGTCGATTGAAGCAATGCGCTTTTGGCGTCTAAAGCAGTGTGTAGATCAGTTTGATTGCCCGCCAACTGCGCCAATAAATCGGGACTGATGGTGAGCAAATCGCATCCAGCCAAAGCCGTGATCTGCCCTGCATTTCTAAAACTCGCACCCATAACTTCTGTGGCAATGCCGTGTTGTTTGTAATAGTTGTAGATTTTTTTAACGGATTGAACGCCAGGATCATTGGCGCCGGCTTGAGCGGCCTCGTCCCAAGACGCACCAGCGGTTTTTTTGTACCAATCGTAGATGCGTCCGACAAAAGGAGAGATGAGTTGCACCTTGGCTTTTCCACACGCAACGGCTTGTGCAAAAGAAAAAAGAAGTGTGAGATTGGTGCGAATGCCCTCTTGTTCTAACACTTGTGCGGCTTGTATGCCTTCCCAGGTGGACGCAATTTTGATGAGTACACGTTGGGTGTCGATGCCTGCTTGTTGATAAAGCGTAATGATTCTGCGAGCGCGTGCAATGGTGGCGTTGGTATCAAAACTGAGTCGAGCATCAACTTCAGTTGAAACACGACCTGGAATGATGGAGAGAATTTCAGATCCAAAGCGCACCAGCAAATGATCCATTTGCAAATCGAGAGAATCACTTTTGTGCTCTGCAACGGTTTGTTGAAGCAATGGCAAGTATTCGGGCTTTTGCACCGCTTTGAGAATGAGCGAAGGATTGGTGGTGGCGTCTTGCGGTTTGAATTGAGCAAGTTGCTTAAAGTCGCCAGTATCGGCCACCACAGTGGTGAATTGTTTGATTGCGTCGAGTTGGTTCATTGAATGATTATCCCTCCACCACCGAGACGCCCGATGCATCAAGTACCAAGCCGACGCTTTGTCCGATTTGCAGAGGATTGATGGTGTTATTTTGAATGACAAAAATATCGCCTAATTCTGTTCCAAATGTGTATTCGTGTCCACTACCTAAATACGCTGATTTTTTGAGTTGCACTTTGAGTCCAATATGTTGATCCACAATTTGCCAAGCTTGAGGACGCACGGCAACCTTGACAGATCCTGGTCTAACATTGATGCGCGGTTCAATGGATAAAGGCCCCAAGGCAACCATACCTTTTGAATCACACATCGCAGAAAAAAGCATGGCCTCACCCATAAATCCCGCAACAAAAACAGTGACGGGACAATCGTTAAGTTCTTGAGGCGTTCCGCTTTGTGCGATTTGACCTCAATTTCACGCAGCTTGGCCACTATCTGCTCGGGCTTTAATCGAACTCCTTTTGACATAACTTAATCCTTTCGAATGATAAAAAACAAAGCTTCTCTCACTCAAATTGGATCAGTTTTTAAACGCAGGTCAAAATCATGTTGCACCACTCAGCTTGAACAGAGCAAATGATGTTAATTTGTTGCGCTTGCACGCTTGCGCTCGCCATAACGGCAAAGACTGATAAAAGAAATGAAATGATTTTGAGTTTCATGGGGTACTGCCATTTTTGGTATGAAGGGATAGTGTAGTCAAAATGGCTCTTTTTATCTACGGGGAGTTGATGTGATGCAGTTACATTAAGAGATGCACTGCACCCATGGGTCTGCAGAATTGAGAGAATCCATTATTCTTAAGAAATACATCGTATGAAAAAAATTGTCGTTTTAGGCGGTAGCGGTTTTGTCGGTCGGCATGTGTGCGAAGCCCTCAACAAGTTGGGCTGGCACGTTACCGTCGCCACGCGCCGTCCACCCGCACGCGCCGTCCAAACTCTGCCTTTTGTCGACGTGGTCAAAGCAGACGTTCACAACAACGCGGATTTAAATGCGCTGATCACAGGTCACGACGCCGTCATCAATTTAGTGGCTATCTTGCATGGCAATGCGGAGTCGTTTGAAAAAAATCACCATCAATTACCATCGCGGATTGCAAAAACGTGCATAGATCACCAAGTGCATCGCCTCATTCAAGTCAGCGCTTTGGGTGCAGATTTGCATGCTCCATCTATGTATCTGCAAAGCAAAGCAAAGGGTGAAATTGCATTACACGATTTTTCTGCGCTAGGACTTGAGTGCACCATTGTGCGACCCAGTGTGATATTTGGTTTAGATGATGCATTTATCAATCTCTTTGCCAAGCTTCAAAAGTGGGCGCCCGTGATGCCACTGGCCGGTGCGCATGCGCAATTTCAACCGGTTTGGGTTCAAGACGTGGCGCACGCGATTGTGTATGCATTACAAAATCCCAGCACCACGCATCAAACTTATGAGTTGTGCGGGCCTGATATTTTTACGCTCAAGCAATTGGTTGAAATCGCAGGCATTTGGACGCAGCATCCTCGTTGGGTCATTCCACTGCCTGACGCAATCGCACGCATTCAGGCACAAGCCATGCAATGGCTACCTGGGCCGCCCTTGATGAGCCAAGATAATTTAGACTCTATGCGTGTGCCCAACATTGCAGGCGGTCAACTCCCCAACATCACACAACTCGGTGTTGCGCATCCAACACCTCTCACTAGTATTTTTGTTTAACTTCACATTTGCACATGAAGGTTTATTTGGTCGGTGGCGCTGTCAGAGATGAATTGCTGGGAATCAGCGGGGCTGATCGCGACTGGGTCGTCGTCGGTGCAACACCACAAGACTTGTTAAACATGGGGTATCAAGCTGTCGGCAAAGACTTTCCTGTTTTTTTGCATCCTCAAACCAAAGAAGAATATGCGTTAGCGCGCACCGAGAGAAAAATCGCCAAAGGCTATCATGGCTTTGAAGTGCATGCATCACCTGATGTCACATTAGAAGAAGATTTGTCTAGGCGCGATCTCACCATCAATGCCATCGCCAAAGATGAAGCGGGCGTCTTGCATGACCCTTATGGCGGACAAGCAGATTTAAAGAATCAACTATTTAGCCATGTAACCGATGCGTTTGCCGAAGATCCCGTTCGTATTTTGCGTGTGGCGAGGCTTGCGGCACGATTCACTACATTCACAGTGGCTGCCACTACTTTGCAATTGATGCAACACATGGTCAATGTAGGTGAAGTCGATTCGCTGGTGAGTGAGCGTGTGTGGCAAGAGCTCGCACGAGGCTTAATGAGCACCAAACCTTCACGCATGTTAGAAGTATTGCGATCGTGTGGTGCACTTGAGCGCATCTTGCCAGAATTGGATCGCTTGTATGGCGTGCCACAAACAGAAACGCATCATCCAGAGATTGACACAGGCATTCATATCGGCATGGTGCTTGATATATCGGCCCAACTCCAAACACCACTCGAGGTGCGATTTGCGTGTTTGGTTCGCGATTTGGGCAAGGGCATAACGCCTGCCGATCAACTCCCCCGACATATTGGGCACGAACAGCGCAGTGTCAAACTCTTAAAGCAATTGTGCGAACGATTGCGCGTTCCTCAACACTGCAAAGAGTTGGCAGAGGTTATTGCGCGTGAACACGGTAATATTCATCAATCACAAAACCTAGGTGCACAAGCGGTGCTTCGTTTGTTGGTTCGATGCGATGCCATCCGTCGACCTGACCGGTTTGAGCTGATATTGCAAGCTTGCGAATGCGATGCGCGCGGCCGATTGGGCTTAGAAAAAAAAATATACTCACAATCCGTTCGCTTGACGCGACTCTTACAGGTAGTTTTACAAGTCGACACCAAAGTGATTGCCAATCAAGCGATCAAAGAGGGATTAAGTGGTGAAGCGATTGGCAAAAAAATTGAGAAGGAAAGGGAGAGAGTGTTGGAAATTGAAATAAGCCAGCTTTAATTGGTATCTGACCCCAATTTACGGTAATTGGTATATATATCGATGATTAAGTAAGTAAACGATAGCTCATTTTTATCTTTTTCAAATTCAATGCTTAACAAATATAGCGAATTCAAGTTCGAAGCGCAACACGTTTGAAAAACTTTCGAATTTAAAAATTTTTATTTTTATTGGACGTTTATAGATACAAAACTCACCACCACGCTCACACATCACACATCCCACCTCCCCGCCAAGTTTTTCATCAACACATTCACCGCCACCGCTTGCCTCGATTTCACATCCAACAACGATCTCTCAGCCGTCAACGCACTCGCTTGAGCCAACGCAACATTCAAAAAACTAACCGTGCCCGCCGCATATTGCGCTTGTGCAATATCCAGATTTTTATTAGCTGCTTGCAACACTTGAGATTGCGCTTTCGCTTGCTCTTGCAGTTGTGCAATAGCAATCAAGTTGTCTTCCACTTCTTGCACCGCCGTTAACACCACCTGTCGATATTGCGCCGATATTTGATCGACCAATGCAAGCGCTTGATCGCTAGCCGCACGACGCGCGCCGCCATCAAATACAGAAAGTGCAATGGCAGGGCCTAATGACCATGCGCGCGTGGCAGAACTGACCAAACTCGACATGTCGTTGCTGCGATAACCACTGCTCGCCGCAAACGTCACCGTTGGAAAAAATGCTGCGCGTGCCACACCCACTTGTGCGTTAGCCGATACCACTCGCATTTGTGCGGCGCGTATATCGGGTCTGCGTTGTAACAAGCTTGCAGGAATCACATCAGGCAATGCAGGTGTGGTTGGTATGTTCGCTGTTGCAATCACATTCAATTGCGAAGGCATCTCACCCAGCAAAACAGCAATGGCATGCAACAGTTGTTGGCGCGTGATGGCCACATCAATCGCTTGTGCTTGTGCACCACGCAATTGCACTTGTGCTTGCGCCACATCGGCAGCTGACACAACGCCTGCTTGGTATCGATACTCGGTGAGTTGCAATGCTTTGGCATAGGTTTGCTCTGCACGATTTAAAACATCTTTTTGTGCTTCCGCAGTTCGCAGTCCAATGTAGAGTTGAACCAATGTGGCTTGCAACGATAAGCGAGCTGCCGCTTCGTCTTCTTGCGAAGCAAGCAAACCTGAGCGTGCAACCGCACCTTGTGCGTCAATGCGTCCCCATACATCCAACTCCCAACTGATGGGTGCGTTTAATGTAAATATATTGGTGACGTTAGGATTGGTCACTGTAGTGCCGCGCGTTGCTCCTGAGTTCACACCAAGACTTGGCCACAGCGATGCTTGTGCCGCTTCTAATGTCGCCTTGGCTTGACGCACTTGTGCGGCCGATGCTTTTAAATTTTGATTGCCGCTCATCAATCGGTTTTGCAATTCATTCAAAACCGAATCGTTAAGCAATTGCCACCACTGTGCATCGACTTTGATTTGTGTGTCTGCAGAATTCTGTAATGCTTGACGCACTGCTGCAGTTGCTCCAAATTGTTCGGGCAATGCCATAGAAGGTGATTCACGCACAATTTTATAACCGCAAGCCGATAGCATGCAAAACATCATTGATGCGATGCTAAGTTGAATGATGTGGCGCAATGATTTCATCTTAATGGGGCAATGCTTTGTAATGACGGTGATGCGTTTGAATTCGATTTAAAAGAATCCAGCGGCAATTGTGATGGCCTGGGGCCCATCATACGTGTTCGAATATTTTCTAACGCTACAAACACCACGGGTGTTGTGTAGAGTGTGAGTAATTGGCTCAATATCAAACCACCCACCACAGACAAGCCCAAAGGACGCCTGAGCTCTGCGCCGTCGCCCGATCCCAACGCCAATGGCAATGCGCCGAGCATTGCGGCGGCGGTTGTCATCAAAATAGGACGTAGTCGCAGTTGTGCGGCTTGGTAAATGGCTTGTGCAGGTGTTTTGCCTTTGCGTTGTCGCACCAATGCAAAGTCAATCATCAATATCGCATTCTTTTTGACAATGCCAATCAGCAGGATCACACCAATGAGTGCCACCACCGAAAATTCTGTATCAAAAGCCATCAACGCGAGTAATGCACCCACACCAGCGGAGGGCAATGTCGACAAAATAGTTATAGGATGCAACAAACTTTCATACAACATACCCAACACCAAATACAAGGTAATGAATGCCGCCAATATCAACATGGGTTGCGTGCTGAGTGATTTTTGAAATGAGTTGGCAGTTCCAGAAAAACTACCGCGCACGGTAATAGGCATGTTGAGTTCTTTAACGGCTTGCTCGATGGCGGTTGTTGCTTGCGACAATGAAACATTGGGTGACAAATTAAAACTGAATGTGTCGGAAGGCACGCCCCCATCATGACTCACATACAAACCTGAATTGGTTAGCTCAACGCTTGCAAATGCAGCCAATGGAATCGCTTGTCCTTTGTCGTTGATGAATTGCAATTTTTTGAGTGACTCGGGGCTTTGCAAATATTCGGGTGCCAGTTCGAGCACGACGCGGTATTGATTGAGCGGGTTGTAGATGACTCCAATTTGTCGTTGACTGAATGCGTTGCTTAAAGTTTGATCGATGGCTCGCACCGACAAACCCAAACGCGACGCCGCATCGCGATCGATAACTAAGGTATTTTGTAATCCGCGGTCTTCGTAATCGGTGTTGATATCGTCAATTTCTTTGAGTCGCGTAAACGCGCGTCGCAGCTTGGGCTCCCAGACTCTTAAATCTTCTAAGTCGTCGGACTTGATGGTGTATTCGTATTGCGAGCTTGACATGCGACCACCTATGCGTATGTCTTGCGCAGGCACCAAAAACAATCGCGCGCCCGCTTCTTTGGCCAGCTTGATGCGTAGACGCGCCACCACTTGATCGGCACTCACGTCCCGGTCTTTGCGCGGCTTCAAGCTTAAAAACATTTGTGCAGAATTGCGTTGACCGCCACCTGTAAACCCTGTGACGTGTTCGACTGCAGGATCGGCGCGCACAATGGCCATGAATTGATCGAGCCTGGCTTGCATGGCTTGAAACGACGAACTTTGATCGGCACGTATTGAACCAAAAATTCTTCCGTTGTCTTGTTGCGGAAACATGCCCTTAGGAATGGTTTTGTACAAACTCACATTGAGTGCAATCGTGGCAATCAACATCAACCACATCAACCATTGATGTCGCAAAGCCCAACCTAAGCTTGATCGATATATTTTTTGCAAACGTGAACGCTTGCGATGTCCTGCGCTGAGGTCTTGATTTTTTAGAACATTGGCACACATCATCGGCGTCAGTGTGAGCGAGACCACCATCGAGACCAAAATAGCAACAGAGAGCACCACAGCAAACTCTCTAAATAGCCGACCCAACACGCCACCCATGAATATGATGGGGATAAAAACCGCCACCAGCGAGATGCTGATTGATAAAACAGTGAATCCAATTTCTTGCGTGCCATCTAATGTGGCTTGCAATATCGATTTGCCGCGCTCGCGATGTCGAGAAATATTTTCTAAAACAACAATAGCGTCGTCTACCACGAAGCCTGTGGCGATCGTCATCGCCATCAGCGTGAGGTTGTTGAGGCTATAACCCAGCAAATACATCACGCCAAATGTAGCGGCGAGTGACAAGGGCACAGCAACCACGGGGATCACTGCTGTTCGCCAATGTTTTAAAAACAATGCAACCACCAACACGACCAAGCCCACAGAGATGGCCAATGATTTTTGTATTTCATACAAAGACGCGCGAATCGACGGCGTTTGCGGAATGGATGCTTGTAGTTGCGGCAATATGGCACGCACGCGATCAACTGCATCGATCACGTTGGAGCCGGGTTGCAAAGTCATCACCAACAAAATAGAAGGTTTGCCATTGGCCGCGCCATAGGTTCTCAAGTCTTGCACCGAGTCTGTGACATCGGCTACATCTTTGAGTCGCAGTGATTGACCGTTGATGTGTTTGATAATGAGCGACGCATAGTCTTTGGCTTGAAACGCTTGGTCATTGGCCTCTATTTGCCATGTGCGCTCTTTGTCATCCAAAAAACCTTTGGGTTTATTCACGTTCGTAGCTACAGCTGCCGTACGTATAGTTTCTAATGACACACCATAAGAGGTGAGTTTTTCTGGATCGAGTGCGATGCGCACTGCGGGTAACGCGCCACCACCAATCGTGACTTGTCCGACACCATCGATTTGCGCCAATCGTTGCGATAAATAAGTAGAAGCCACGTCATACATTTGTCCGCGTGTGAGTGTGTCCGATGTGAGTGCCAATATCATCATCGGTGCATCGGCTGGATTGACTTTGCGATACGTGGGGTTGCTGGGCATACCCGAGGGCAACATCGAACGCGACGCATTGATCGCGGCTTGCACGTCGCGCGCCGCACCGTTGATGTCTCTGCTTAAATCAAACTGCAAGGTCACGCGCGAATTGCCTTGCGATGAATAAGAAGTCATTTCATTCACACCCGCAATGGCACCCAACGCGCGCTCAAGCGGTGTTGCAACTGTTGCGGCCATGGTTTCGGGGCTTGCACCTGGCATCGCTGCTTGCACTGAAATGGTTGGAAATTCCACTTGCGGTAATGGCGACACGGGCAAATGAAAATACGCCAACACGCCTGCCAATGCAACACCCAATGCCACCAAGGTGGTTGCAATCGGTCTTGCAACAAATGGCGAAGAGATCATGACTGTTTCCATTTCTGCGCCCACGCAGAAAATGCCAAATAAATAACAGGTGTTGTAAACAGCGTGAGCCATTGACTCACAATCAATCCACCCACCATGGTGACCCCTAAGGGTTGACGCAATTCACTGCCAACGCCTGAACCCAGCATCAAGGGCAAGGCACCTAAGAGCGCGCACAGTGTGGTCATCAAAATAGGTCTAAAGCGCAACAAACATGCTTGCTCAATCGCTTGACGCGGCGTCATGCCTTGTTCGCGTTCTGCATCCAATGCAAAGTCAATCATCATGATGGCATTTTTTTTGACGATGCCAATGAGCAAAATAATTCCAATCACCGCAATCAAACTTAGATCTATACGTGCGAGCATCAAAGCCAACAACGCACCCACTGCGGCTGATGGCAATGTGGACAAAATCGTGAGTGGATGAATATAACTTTCATACAGAACACCCAACACGATGTACATGGTGATGACCGCTGCCAGTATCAACCACAGGGTGTTGCTAAGTGAAGCTTGAAATGCCAACGCAGCGCCTTCAAATCGCGACTCAACGCTCAGCGGCACTCCTTCTTCAATCATCGATTGCCAAGCTTGATAAATGGCAGCTACGGCCTCACCCAATGACGCACGTGCAGCGTGATCAAAAGATAAAGTCACCGCAGGGTATTGTCCCGAATGCACCACCGATAAAACAGCAGCGCGTTCTTCTACTTTAGCCACGCTATTGAGTGGTATTTGTGCGTTGTTAGCACCTGGCACATACAACCGCTCCAAGGCCGCAGGGCCCTTTCGCTCACCGGTTCCCACTTCTAAAACTACGCGGTATTGATTGCTTTGTGTAAATATCGTTGAGACCAACCGCTGACCAAATGCGTTGTACAACGCGTTATCAATCGCAGCAACACTCACGCCCAATCGACTCGCCGCTTCGCGATCAATTTTGATATAGGCTTGCAAGCCTTGGTTTTGCCAATCCGACACCAATGCTGAGAGCGCTGGATGATCTTGTAATTTTTCTTGCAATCGTTGCGACCACTTGCCAAGCACTTGCGGGTCGGGGCCACTCATTAAGAAACGATATTGCGTGCGTGCAACGCGATCTTCAATGGTGAGGTCTTGCACCGGTTGCAAATACAAAGTCATACCTGTCACTGTTCGCGAAGCGGTTTGCAAACGATCAACAATCTTTTGAATGCGCGAGTCGCGTTCATTTTTGGGCTTGAGTTGAATGCTGATGCGTCCCATATTCAGACTGGTGTTGTTGCCGTCCACACCAATAAATGATGTGACGCTTCGAACCGCAGGGTCTTGCAATAAAATTTGCGCCATCTCTTGTTGTCGGGTCGACATGGCGCTAAACGACGTGGATTGCGTGGCTTCTGTGATGCCTTGAATCACGCCCGTGTCTTGCAATGGAAAAAATCCTTTGGGCACAAAAATATAAAGTAAGGCGGTTAGCAACAGAGTGAGTGCAAAAACACCCATGGTTTGATTGGGACGATTGAGCACCCAACGCAGGGCCCTGGCATACGCGTCGATTAATTTTTGCAACCAAGCGCTTTCTTCTTTTTGTTGATGATTTTTTAAAATATATGCGCACATCATTGGCGTGAGTGTGAGCGACACCACGGCAGATATCAAAATCGCAACCGCCAAGCTGATCGCAAATTCATGAAACAAGCGACCTGCAACATCACTCATGAACAACAATGGAATAAGCACCGCCACCAAAGAGAAGGTGAGCGAAATAATCGTGAAGCCAATTTGTTGCGCGCCGACCAATGCTGCTTGCAAAGGCGAGAGTTGTTCGGGACCATTCATGCGGCGTGCGATGTTTTCAATCATCACAATGGCGTCATCCACGACAAAACCTGTAGCAATGGTGAGCGCCATCAAGGTTAAATTATTGATTGAAAAATCGGCCAAGTACATCACGCCAAATGTACCCACCAACGACAGGGGCACAACCACACTCGGTATTAGCGTGGCCGACGCATTGCGCAAGAATAAAAAAATCACCATCACCACCAATGCAATCGCAATCATCAATTCAATTTGAACGTCATGCACCGATGCACGAATCGTGACCGTTCGATCGGTCATCACTTGCACATCAACAGAATCGGGTAATGAGACACGCAAAAGAGGCAACAGTTTTTCGATGCGCGAAACAGTTTCAATCACATTCGCGCCTGGCTGTCTTTGTACTTGCACCACAATGGCTGGCGTGGTGTTGGCCCATGCAGAGAGTCGATTGTTTTCGGGCGCTTCAACAATGGTAGCCACATCTTGCAAACGCAAAGGGTTGCCATTGCGATACGCCAAAATCAATCTCGCATAGTCTTCGGGCGAGCGTAATTGATCATTAGCGTCTAAGGTTGATGCACGCGCGGGCCCGTCAAAACTTCCCTTGGCCATATTCACATTGGATGATGCAATGGTTGTTCGCACATCTTCTAAAGAAAAACCAGCAGCAGCTAACGCAACTGGATTGACTTGCACTCGCACCGATGGTCTTTGGCCACCAGCAATACTCACCAAGCCCACACCGGATAGTTGCGATAAGCGCTGAGCCACGCGGTTTTCAACCATATCGTGCACACGCGTGATGGGCAACGAGGGTGAACTCACCGCCAACGTCAGAATCGGTGCATCTGCAGGATTGACTTTGTTGTAGGTGGGCGGCATCGGTATATCGTTAGGCAATAAATTGGCGCCTGCATTGATAGCAGCTTGCACTTGTTGCTCCGCCACATCCAATGCCAAATCCAAAGTAAAACGTAAAGTGATGATGCTTGCGCCGCCCGAACTCACCGATGTCATTTGATCAAGTCCTGGCATCTGACCAAATTGACGCTCGAGTGGATAGTCCACTTGCGGCAACGATGACACGGGTAAAAAACGATAAGCCAATGCACCCGCAAGCAACATCGCCAACATCATGAGTGATGTGGCAACGGGTCTTAATATAAATGGCTTGGAAATATTCATTGAACAATCAATACAACAACTTCATGCATGGCTGTTATTGACCTTGTTGTTGACGACGCTCACGCATGCGTTGAAAAAAAGCTTTTCGCTCTTCGGGCGTCATGGCTTTTACTTTTTCAACCATCTCGGGTGGCAAGCGATCCATCCATGGTGGACGCCCACCCTCTGTTGGGGCTTGCGCATTGGGAGCGCTTGCATTGGGTGGTGAAGGTATGCCAGTCGGCGCTACTGCTTTTCCTACAATCGCAGGTGCGTTTGATGATGCCAAACTTTTTGTGTTTAATCCACTGATGGCTTTTCCATCACTCACATCTGGCATTTTGTAGGTGAGTGTTTTAACGACTTCAACACGACTACCTGTTCTGAGTCTGTCGGCACCATCGACCACCAATCGGTCCCCTGCTTTGACTTCCCCTTTGATCGATTGCCATTCACCATCGACGGCATCGAGTTGAATCACTTGAGTCGTCACAGAGTTGTCAGGTTTGACGACATAAACAAATGTACCGATAGAGCCGCGTTGTACCGCTTGCGAGGGCACAGCCAATGCATTTTTTAATGTATCCAATCGCAATCGGATATTGGCAAACTGATTTGGAAATAACAAACCTTCTTTGTTATCCAATGTTGCTTTGAGTTTGAGTGTGCCTGTAGCGACATCGATCGCGTTATCGGTAGTCGTGACTTGACCCGTTGCTAATTTTTGTGTGAGATCGCGATCCCATGCCTCTACTTGTAATGACTGTCCGCTTTTGAGTTTGCGTTGAATCAATGGCACATACATTTCGGGAACTGCAAACACAACGGCCATCGGTTGCGTTTGCGTGATGGTGACAATGCCATTGGCGTCGCCTGATCTCACCAAGCTGCCCAACTCGGCTTGTTTCAATCCCAACTTACCACTAATCGGCGCGGTGACTTGTGTGTACGAGACTAATAATTTGGCTTGATCAATTTGTGCTTGATCGATTTGCACGGTGCCTTGCAATTGCTTAACCAAATATTCTTGCGTTTCCACTTGTTGTCGAGCAATTGCATCTTTGGCCAACAAATCTTTGTAACGTTGCAAATCGAGCTCTGCATTTTTTAACAAAGCCACGTCTTTGGCCAATTGCCCCATGGCTTGCGCCAACTGTGCTTCGTATGTGCGTGGATCAATTTGAGCGAGTAATTGACCCGCTTGCACCACTTCGCCTTCTGTGAATTTAATCGCCTTGAGCTCACCATCAACGCGAGCACGTACCACTGCTGTGTTTAATGCAGTAAGAGTGCCAATGGCTTGCACGGTTTGACGTATATCCATTTGTTGCGCGACACCAATGCTGACAGGTTGACCGCGTGGGCCAGCTGGTCCACCGCCGCCACTCCAAGAGGGTGAGGCATCAGATTTTTTTTCTAACCATTGATCGCGCGCAATGGGATACCACCAATACGCAGAAACAATCGCACACACCACCACCATGGCAATAGCGGGCGAATAGCGTGGGCGCTTGCGTTGCAAAGAAAAATCTTTATTCATGTTTAACTCAACCTACTCCAAACTTCAAATCAATTTGGCAATACCTGCGCACACCAAACTCAACAACACGGTGGTGGTGAGTGGAATATGCCACTCACGACCGAACAATCGAAATCTAAAATCACCAGGTAATCGACCCAAGCCCCATTTTTGCAGAAGCGGCAAAAATCCTTGAATCAAAATCAAAGCCAAAAAAACAACCAACAACCAGCGCCACATGATTTACAAACTGTGGCTGCGATCGCCACGATCAAAACCCATCGGCTCCCAAGGCTCACCCACGCCCAATGCAATCACTTTAAACAACTCGCCCATTTCATGCTCGGCGATGAGTTTTTGTGCCATGGCGCGCTCTGCAATCGACGCATCCACCAAAGGCTCCAACAAACCACTGTTGATTAAAAAATGCGCTTGCGATGTGTAACCCAAAACATTCATACCTGCATTTTGCGCTGATAACGCAATATCTGTGAAATTCACATGCGCTGTAATGTCTTTGTGGCCCACATCGACCAATGGATTGGTGTCAGATTGATGCGCCTGATGACACATCAAGGTGCCCATGCTTCGCTGCTCGTGATAATACTCTCGCTCGGGAAAACCATAGTCAATTAAAAAAGCCGCCCCCTTTTGAAGTCGCTCGGCCAATGAAAAAATAAATGCTTGGACTTGCGGGTGAGTTTCAGTGAGGTAATCGTGATTTCCCGCAATATCAAACGGCGCTCGCGCATCTGTGATTTGATCGCCCCATACCAACTGTTGTTGATCAGGCGCCCACACCACTCCACGCTCGTGCCAAACTCCTTTAAGACGATACAACAACCGAACGGGCATTGCATCTAACACTTCGTTGCCCACCACCACGCCTTCGATAGCAGAGGGCCACTCATCGGCCCAAGTGACTTTGTGCAAATAAGCGGACAAAACTTGTTTTTGTTTTGCTTTTAAATGTGCAGATACCTCAACAATCGTGTAACTCTTCACTTCATCACCCAAATGTTGCAGCATTTGCAAAGCCAATGCGCCAGTGCCCGCCCCAAATTCCCATATGTGTTGGGTTTTTGTTTGATGCAAAGCTTCCCTGACGCTATTGCCCAATGTTTTGCCAAACCAAGGCGATAACTCGGGCGCAGTTACAAAATCACTGCCACTTTGTGGCATTTGACCCAATTTGGGCGATTCCGCACTGTAATAACCCAATTGCGGGGCATAGAGGGCAGAGGCCATGAAGCGGTCAAAGGATAACCACCCGCCTGCGGCTTCTATTTGTCGTCGAATCAACTGTTGTAAGGGCATGGGTATCAAGAAAGCTAAAAATTTGTGAGAATCTAACTTTTGCAATCCTAACGAGTCTTCTCTATGTCATCTTGGGTCTTGGTCACCGGCGGCGCTGTTCGCTTGGGCCGTGAAATCAGCCTTGCCTTTGCCCATGCGGGGTGGAATGTGGCCTGTCATTGCCTCGAGTCGGTTGCAGCGGCTCAATCTTTGTGCGCGCAAATCAAAGATTTGGGTCGCGACTCGTTGGTGGTGCAAGCTCAACTCACCGATGAGGCCGATTGTCGCCGTTTATGGAACGAAGTCACCCAACATACAGGCCAACAACTTCATTGCGTAGTCAACAATGCTTCGTTGTTTTTGCCCGATAGGGGCACTGATTTTGACGAGTCGCACGCAATGTCTCAATTACAGGCCAATTTATTGGCCCCGATGCGATTAGGCAAATGGATGGCACAGTTGCATGCAGATTCAAAATCGATCGACGCCAATGTGATTCACGTGCTCGATCAAAAAGTATTTAATTTAAATCCTGATTATTTTTCATACACCTTGTCTAAACTTGCATTAGAGCGTGCGGTGAGTTTGCAAGCCCAATCCTTAGCGCCTCGTGTGCGCGTTAATGCAGTTGCTCCTGGCTTGATGTATTTGAGTGGCCCGCAAAGCGCAGACAACTTTGCCAGAGCGTCGCGCGCCAATTTGCTTCGCAAACCCATCTCGCCCGCTAACGTGGCGCAAAGCGTTTTATTTTTGGCCAACAACAACAGCATCACGGGCACTTGCATTCGTGTTGATAACGGCCAGCATTTAATCCCTATGGAGCGTGACGTGATGTTTGTGGTTGACGAAGTGTTTAAGGATATGCAATGAACGATTTGGAATCAACGTGTCGCCGAATGTTTTTGCGCGGCATCACCATCAACGTCAATATAGGCATTCATGATTTTGAAAAACTCGCGCCGCAACGTATTATTTTTGACGTTGATTTGTATGTGCCCTTTGAAAACAGCACCGCGCATCAAGACAATATAGCCGAAGTCGTTGACTATGATTTTGTAAGACAAGTGATACATGAGCGCGTGGCCCAAGGCCACATCAATTTGCAAGAAACTTTATGCGACGATGTGCTGACACAGTTGTTATCGCACAAAGGCGTCAAAGCCGCTCGCGTATCCACGCGAAAACCCGATGTTTATTCTGATTGCGACTCGGTTGGCGTTGAAGCACTTCGCATCAAGCCCGATTAAACTTTACCTATTTATTAATCCCAATGGCAAATCACGGCACACAAATACTCACACTCAATGGTTTGCGCTTTGATGCCAATCTTGGAATTTTGGAGCATGAAAAAAATGCGCCGCAACCGATTCAAGTCGATGCAGAACTAAATTTGGGAACGCAACCACTATCTCCTCGAGACGACGACATCACGCATGTACTCGACTATCGCAAGGTGAGACAAATCATCATCGCGGAATGCACAGCCGAGCACGTTAATTTGCTCGAGAGCTTGATTGGCAAACTTGCGCATCGACTGATGCAGTTGCCAGGCGTTGTTGGCGTACGCATTAAAATTGCAAAACTTAAAATATTTGAGGATTGCGAAGTTGCTATTCGCATGGAAACAGGACTATGGTGAACACATGAATACCGCAACCTTAGATGTCTCGGCATCCAACAAAATCGAATTAGAAAATCACAAGCTCGAAAAACGGTTGTGCAGACAAGTGGGCGACGCGATTGTGACCTACAACATGATTGAACAAGGCGACCACGTGATGGTGTGTATGTCGGGGGGCAAAGACAGTTACGGCATGCTTGATATTTTGCTAAAACTGCAACAACGTGCGCCAATTGATTTTGAAATCATTGCGGTTAATCTGGATCAAAAGCAGCCAGGATTTCCAGGTGAGATATTGCCAAATTATTTTAAAAATCTCGGGGTGAAGTTTCACATTGAAACCAAAGACACGTATTCCATTGTGAAACAAAAAATTCCTGAAGGCAAAACCATGTGCAGTTTGTGCAGTCGACTGCGACGCGGTATTTTGTATCGCGTAGCCGACGAATTGGGCGCTACCAAAATTGCATTGGGCCATCATCGCGACGATATTTTGCAAACATTCTTTTTGAATATGTTTTATGGTGGAAAACTCAAATCGATGCCACCAAAATTGGTGAGTGACAACGGTGGGCATATTGTGATTCGTCCTTTGGCTTATGTGGCCGAACGCGACTTACAAAGATGGGCTGAGATTCGTGAGTTTCCAATAATTCCTTGCACCTTGTGTGGCAGTCAAGATAATTTGCAACGACAAGTGGTGGGCGATATGTTGCGCGAGTGGGAAAAGAAAACACCAGGGCGCTTGAACAATATGTTTCATGCATTGCAAAATGTTGCCCCATCGCATTTGTTGGATACAGAGTTGTTTGATTTTAAAAATTTACAAACGACGGGTGTTGAGGATGCGGATGGTGATAAAGCGTTTGATGTGGAGATGCCGGTGATGCAGGGCATTGGAATCGTTCAGGGATAAATTGTGCTGGGCTCGCGGCGGGGTGGGCGCAGGGTCAATTACTTTAATTAAATCGTTATCTGACCCCAATTAAAGGGTGAGGAGTTCGCCCTAACGCATCGCCCGCACATGCTCAACGTGCGGGTGATGCAATTCAACAATTACTTTTTATAAGCAATCACTTTCTGTCGTTGCTCACCCAAACCAGCAATACTAACCGTCATCACATCGCCCTTTTTCAAGAACACAGGTGAAGGTTTGCCGTTTTTCTTCACGCCCATTCCAACTCCAGGAGGTGTACCAGTTGTGATCACATCGCCTGGCATCAATGTCATGAATTGGCTTGTATAGCTAATTAATTTAGCCACATTAAAAATCATGGTCTTGGTGTTGCCGTCTTGCATGCGAATACCATTTAAGTCCATCCACATGTGAAGTTTTTGTGGATTGGGCACTTCGTCGCGCGTGACCAACCAAGGACCGATAGGACCGAATGTGTCGCAACCCTTACCCTTGTCCCATGTGCCGCCGCGTTCAATTTGATACTCGCGCTCACTCACGTCGTTAACCACGCAGTAACCTGCTGCATAACTCAATGCATCTTTGAGTGATACATACGAAGCTTTGGTGCCAATCACTACGCCGAGTTCAACTTCCCAATCAGATTTGACTGAGTTTTTTGGCAACATCACATCATCATCGGGGCCTTGAATGGAGCTGATGGCTTTTGTAAAAATAATGGGCTCTGAAGGAATGGGCAAGCCCGCTTCTGCTGCGTGATCGGCGTAGTTCAATCCAATCGCAATGAATTTGCCAATGTGATTGACGGGGCATCCCATGCGAGGATTACCGCGCACGAGTGGTAATTTGTCTGCTTTGAGTTTTTGCAGTTTGGCCAAGGCCTTGTCGCTCAAATGCTCTGGCGTGATGTCATCAATCACACCGCTTAGGTCACGCAGTTTGCCGTGTGCATCGATGAGGCCTGGTTTTTCTTTGCCGGGGTTGCCGTAGCGAACGAGTTTCATGTTTTCTCCATTGTAAAAATGATTAATACGTTGATCGTCCACCCGAGAGGTCAAATACCGCTCCAGTGGAAAAAGAACATTCTTCGGTGCTCAGCCACGTGATCATGGCTGCTACTTCTTCGGTTGTGCCAAATCTGCCCATGGGGATTTTACTCAGCATAAACTGAATGTGCTCAGGCGTCATTTGATCAAACATTGACGTCTTCACAGCGGCAGGTGTCACGCAATTGACCCGCACCCCCGTATCGGCCAGCTCTTTACCCAATGATTTGGTGATGCCAATGACCGCGGCCTTGCTGGCACTATAGGCGCTTGCATTGGGATTGCCTTCTTTGCCGGCAACCGATGCGATATTGACGATGCGTCCATAGTTGTTGTTCTTCATGTGCAAACTGATTTCGCGACAGCAATGAAACAATCCATGCACATTGATTTCAAATACTTGTTTCCATGCATCCACGGGGTAGTCCCACATTTTTGTATTAGGACCTGTTATGCCCGCGCTGTTAACAAGCACATCGACTTTTGCAATGGCAAATGTTTCTTTGGCTGCATTAACGACCGATGGGTGACTGGCCACATCGACATGCACACACGACACCACTGCACCTGTGATTTGTTTTTTTAATTCTTCTGCTGCTTTGCCCATACCGCCAATATCACGATCCCAAATGGTGACGCTCGCGCCAGAACTGAGCATTCGTTGCGCAATGGCAAACCCAATGCCCGTTGCTCCACCTGTAATCACCGCATGTCGGCCTTTTAAATCGAGAGCATTCATAATTTTTCTTTCTGTTTAAATTGTCATACCACCATCAACCGAGAACACATTGCCGGTTGAAAAAGCAGCTTCATCGGAAGCCAAGAACACGACCATCGGCGCAATTTCATGCGCTTGCGCCAAACGACCCATAGGTTGTCGATTGATAAAATCAATACGCGCTTTGGCAGGATCTGCATAACTGTTGATGCGATCGTGCAACGATGGAGTCTCAACAGTGCCAGGACACAATGCATTGCAACGAATGCCTTGACGCACGTAATCGGCTGCAACGCTTTTTGTTAATCCAATCACCGCCGCTTTACTTGCGCCATACACAAAGCGACTGGGCAGTCCACGCACGCTTGATGCAATACTGGCCATGTTGATGATGCTGCCGCCGCCATTGGCAAGCATTTTGGGAATGGCTTCTTGTATCACCCAAAACTGTGAACGCACATTAAGATTAAATGCAAAATTCCAATCGTCATCTGTTGCGTCCATCACGGTGCCGTTGTGCACATAACCTGCACAATTAAAAATTGCATCGATGCGTGGCAAATCAGCCACTTTTTTGATGATGGCATTTTTATCCATCACATCGAGCACAGACGCATACACGCCTTTGACGCCGCTGTATGACTCGAGTAGTTTGGGGTTGACATCGGTTGCATAAACCGTTGCACCTTCGGCGACCATCGCCATCACTGTTGCTCGACCAATGCCTTGGCCAGAGGCCGTGACAAAAATATGTTTTCCATTGAGTCTCATGATTTTTTAATCTCCTGTTGAATACTTGCTCTGCGACCGATGGCCGCCCAATCCCATTCGATACCAAGGCCTGCGCTGTTGGGTGCATGCGCAAAACCATTTTTGAACACAATGCGTGACGTGGTTATGTCGTCGAGTTGTGGAATGTATTCGACCCATGCCGCGTTGGGTACTGCCGCGCACAAACTCACGTGCAATTCCATCAAAAAATGCGGGCACACAGGCACATCAAAACCTTCTGCCAAATGCGCTACTTTGATCCATGGTGTGATGCCACCGATACGCGCCACATCGGGTTGTACAATGCTACACGCAGACTGCTCTAAATACTCTCTAAACTGCGAGAGGTGATACATTGATTCACCCACGGCAATTGGAATTGGAGTTTGCTCGCGCAGTTGTCGATGGCCCGATACATCTTCTGCGGGCATGGGCTCTTCAATCCATGACAAATCCAAACCATCGAATGCGCGTGCGCGCCTCACAATTTCGGCTCGATTGAATCCTTGATTGGCGTCGGTCATCAAATCAAAAGAGGGCCCGACCGCAACACGCACAGCGCTGAGTCGTGCAACGTCTTCGCTCACATGCGGTCTACCAATTTTTATTTTTGCGCCTTTGAATCCTTGCGACTGGGCTTGTAGCGCTTGCTCGACCAATTCGGTGGTTGAGAGTTGCAGCCAACCGCCTTCGGTGGTGTAGACAGGTACTTGCGCTTGTGCGCCACCCAGTAACCGCCACAAAGGTAAATGTTGACTTCTGGCACGCCAATCCCACAATGCGGTGTCTACACAGGCCAATGCCAAACTGGTGATCGCACCAACGGCTGTTGCATGTGTAAAGTAAAACAAATCTTTCCAAATGGCTTCGTTGTCTAATGGACTGCGTCCAATCAAACGAGGAGCCAAATGATCGTGCAGCAATGCGATCACTGATGTGCCACCCGTGCCGATGGTGTATGCATAACCCGTCGCATCGATTCCATCACTGCAATGCAGAGTGAGTAATAAAGTTTCCTGCGTTACAAACGATTGAATTGCATCTGTCCTCACCACCTTGGGGGGCAAATCAACTTTTCGCAAAGTAACACTGCGAATCACAACATCAGTCATAGATTGGGTATCTCAAAAAAAAACAAAGCTCATCTACTTGGGGTTTATGCGGATAGAACAAAGCTTGACGCTGATTGCCTATCCATGTCACCATTGTGCAATTGGTCAGACCACTTGTCCAATTCTCGTATTCCCTGATGTGACACTTTTTTGTTTTCAAATGCCATTGCAAATCGTTGAATCTCAACGTCTTTATCGACAAATCGCCGAACAACTTCGTGCGCTCATCCAAAGCGGCGAGTTTGTGGCGGGCGAGCGTTTGCCCGCAGAACGCGATTTGGCTCAGCAATTGGGGGTTAGTCGCCCCACTGTTCGCGAAGCATTGATAGCACTGGAAGTTGAAGGCGTGATTGAAGTACACACGGGTTCTGGCATTTATGTATGCGAAAAAAGAAAGCCTGCGCGCAAAAAAAGTTATGTCAACGAAGACTGGGGCCCGCTTGAAGTGATGAGCGCGCGTTTGTTGATTGAAGCTGAAATTGCGGGCCTCGCCGCTATTCATGCCACACGACAAGACATGCAAAATATTGCGCAAGCCTTGCATCAAATGAAAAAAGAAGCCGCGAGCGGTCAAGTTCCGCGTCATGGCGATGAGGCTTTTCATATGGCGATTGCGCAAGCGTGTGGCAACAGTGTGCTGATCGATACATTAACTCGCTATTGGCAAGCGCGCAACGGCCCCTTGTTTCAACGCTTAGGTGAGCATTTTGAAAACGCGGTGTCTTGGGGTCAAGCTATTACCGAACACGAACGTATTTATCAAGCCATTCGAGAGCGCAACAGCACGGCGGCCAAACGCGCCATGCAACATCACCTCAAACAAGCCCACAAAAGATACAGCGCGAGCTGGCGTCGCGCACCTGCTCATCCGAGCGGTTTTTGATTTTCCGTCAGCATTTTTTTAACAGGAGACAAGCATGAAAAAACGATTAAGCCTTCAACTGCTAGCCACTGCGGGCGCGCTCGCCATTGGTTTATTGGGCAGCGCATCAACCTTAGGCAAAGAAACAGACATCAACCAAGGTCTCACCTTAGGCACAGTCGACATGATCATCAGTGGTCCATCGTTTGCTGCGCGTGCTTATCCACGATTTGGTATTGCTTACTATCCGTTCATCTTCCGTGATGGCGATCATTTGTTGGCTTACTCAAAGAGCCCCGTGTTTCAAGAAATGGTCAACGAGTTTCGTGCCAAAACAGGTATTCAGGTCACGGCCTATACCTATTACGGCGCACGCCACACCACGGCGCAAAAAGCCTTTACCAATTGCGATGGCATGAAGGGCATCAAAATTCGTGTGCCCGATGTACCTGCCTACCGTGCAACGCCCGAGGCCTGCGGCGCTAACCCCACACCGATTGCATTTGCAGAAGTGTATTTGGCATTGCAAAACGGCACTGTGGACGCACAAGAAAATCCACTCACCACCATTGAAGCCAAAAAGTTTTATGAAGTGCAAAAAGCCATCATGTTGACGGGCCACATTGTGGATGGATTAACCACACAAATTGCACCTCATGTATGGAATAAATTGAGCGACGCTGAAAAGAAAATGTTCACAGAAGTAACGCAACAAGCAGCGGTGCGAGCATCGGCACAAATTAAAAAACGTGAAGCCGAGTTGGTCGATGAGTTCAAGAAAAAAGGTTTGCAAATTGTAGCCGTGGATCGCAAGAGTTTTCAAGATGCGGTCTTGAAAAACAAACCGCTTGAATCCTTGGGCTTCACACGCGCTGATTACGACAAGATTCAAGCCGCTAAATAATTGTGATGTTGTATCTATCCATTCGGTATTCATCGAATGGATAGACTTTTAGTTCAATAAGGTTGTTCACATGAGCGCTTCAATCGATATCGATACGGGCCCCAAAATTATGGGCGACGATGGGCAGTTTCATGCCACTGACGAAGAGGTCGATTTGTCGGACACCCCCATCGAGGCATGGGTCGCGTTATTTTTCTTTTGGGCTTTGGGCCTCACGGTTTTCTATCAATTTTTTACACGCTATGTGCTCAACAACTCCGCATCGTGGACGGAAGAAATTGCGCGTTATTTACTGATTGCCTCTGTGTTCACGGGGGCGGCCATTGGTGTGGCCAAAAACAACCACATCCAGGTTGATTTCTTTTATCGCCATCTGCCGCATGTGGTGTGCAGAGCGCTTTCTATTTTAACAGATATTTTGCGTTGCGCTTTTTTAGGCGCCGCTACTTTTTTAACATGGCAAATGATGGAGCGCTTGGGCAGTTACAAGATGACCATTGTTGATTTGCCAATGAATATTGTGTATGGCGTTTGTATGTTTGGCTTTGCCGCGATGTTTTTGCGCTCTTTGTGGGTTGCCAAAGTGCATTGGACTCGCGGCTACAGCGTCCTCGAAAAACCTGCCACTGAGATGAGCGATCGTTGATACACCTTTTTTATAAAGCAATCTTATGTTGAAAATCATTTTTTTAATTCTCATGAGTGGCGGCATACCTGTGGCGATTGCCATGGCAGGCGCATCTCTCATTTATTTGATCTATCAAGACACAACACCACCATTTGTTGTGATTCACCGCATGGTGTCGGGCATCGATAGTTTTCCTTTGCTTGCAGTGCCGTTTTTTATTCTTGCGGGCAATTTGATGAACAACGCAGGCATCACCAATCGCATTTACAACTATGCTTTGGCTTTGGTGGGTTGGCTCAAAGGGGGTTTAGGTCACGTAAACGTTGTAGGCTCTGTGATTTTTGCGGGCATGAGTGGTACTGCGATTGCAGATGCTGCAGGTTTGGGCACCATCGAAATCAAAGCCATGAAAGACCACGGCTATAGCACCGAGTTCGCAGTGGGCGTGACCGCTGCATCGGCCACATTAGGTCCGATCATCCCACCGAGTTTGCCTTTTGTGATTTACGGCATGATGGCCAATGTGTCGGTTGGCGCATTGTTTTTAGCTGGCATTTTGCCTGGCGTGCTGATGGCCTTGTTGATGATGGTGACGGTTGCATACTTTGCACATATCAACGGTTGGGGCTCTGATGTTAAATTTGAATGGCCGCGCGTCATCAAAGCATTGATTGAAACTGCGGTTGTGATTGCATGGCCGTTGTCGATTTGGTATTTGGTTACTCAATTGGGCTTTCAACCGCAGTGGACTGTATTTGCTGCAATTGGTGTTTTATTTGCAGCGGACCGAATCTTTGATTTTCAAGCGGTGTTACCCATCATGACGCCTGTGCTTTTAATTGGCGGCATGACAACAGGCGTGTTTACGCCCACCGAAGGTGCAATTGCTGCCTGTGTATGGGCTTTGATTTTGGGATTGTTGTGGTATCGCACCATGACGATCAAAATGTTTGTCAAGGTGTGTTTAGAAACTGTTGAAACCACTGCGACCGTTTTGTTTATTGTTGCAGCAGCCAGTATTTTTGGTTGGATGCTAACAGCAACGGGCGTAACCGCTGCAATTGGCGAATGGGTGCTCGGCTTTACCAAAGAGCCCTGGATGTTTTTATTGCTTGCTAATTTGTTGATGTTGTTTGTGGGCTGTTTTTTAGAACCCACCGCGGCCATCACCATCTTGGTTCCTATCTTGGTTCCGATTTGTCAAAAGTTGGGCATTGATTTGGTTCACTTTGGTTTGGTGATGGTGCTCAACCTCATGATTGGTTTGTTGCATCCACCCATGGGTATGGTGTTGTTTGTATTGGCACGCGTTGCCAAACTCAGTGTGGAGAGAACCACCATGGCGATCTTGCCTTGGTTAGTGCCGCTATTGGGTAGTTTGGTCGTGATCACCTATGTGCCAAGCTTGGTGCTGTGGTTACCCAAATTGGTTTATTAACTTTTTTAAATTTCTATCATGCAATCATTTATTCGACTTCACGCCGCCGATGATGTAGTTATTGCTCGCACGCAACTCATGAGTGGCACGAGCGTTGAAAACATCGCCATCAAAGGCCTCATTCCACCTGGACACAAAATCGCCACGCGCTCCATTTCAGCGGGGCAACCCGTGCGTCGCTATAACCAAATCATTGGCTTTGCGAGTCAAGCCATTGCCCGGGGTGAACACGTGCATATTCACAATCTGAATATGGGACCCGACAAAGGCGATTTTGATCGCGACTATGCGTTTTGCGCAGACGTCAAACCAGCACCCGCGAAAAAGCAAGCCCGCTTTGATGGCATTGTTCGCGAAGATGGGCGTGTCGCCACACGCAACTATGTGGGTATTTTGTCAAGCGTGAATTGCTCTGCAACGGCTGCGCGCGCCATTGCCGATCATTTTTCACGCATCACCAATGCATCTGCACTCAAAGATTTTCCAAACGTCGATGGCGTTGTTGCACTCACGCATGGTTTGGGTTGTGGCATGGACACCGATGGTGTGGGTATTCAAGTGTTGGAACGCACATTGGCAGGTTATGCAACGCATCCCAACTTTGCAGCTGCATTGGTGGTGGGCTTGGGTTGTGAGGCCAATCAAATCAATGAATGGCTTGCGCACAGTGGGCTCAAAGAAGGTAGTACCTTGCAAACCTTCAATATTCAAGACACAGGCGGGACGGCAAAAACAGTAACCAAAGGAATTGCATTGGTAAATCAAATGTTGCCACACGCCAATGCGGTCAAACGCGTGCCTTGCAGTGTGGAACACATAATGGTGGGATTGCAATGCGGTGGCTCCGATGGTTATTCGGGCATCAGTGCCAATCCTGCATTGGGTCACGCAGTCGATTTGTTGGTGGCACACGGGGGCACTGCGATTTTGAGTGAGACACCCGAAATTTATGGTGCCGAACATTTGTTAACGCGTCGTGCGGTGAACAAAGAAGTAGGACAAAAATTAGTGCAACGCATCAAATGGTGGGAAAACTACACGCGTATCAATCAAGGTGAGATGAATAACAATCCCTCACCTGGCAACAAAGCAGGCGGCCTCACCACCATTCTTGAAAAATCATTGGGTGCAGTAGCAAAAGGTGGCACCACCAATTTAGAAGCTGTGTATGAATACGCAGAAAAAGTAGATGCCCATGGATTTGTTTACATGGATACACCGGGGTACGACCCAGTGAGTGCTACAGGACAAGTGGCGGGTGGCGCCAATGTAATTTGCTTCACTACAGGACGTGGTTCTGCGTATGGTTGCGCGCCAACACCCTCACTCAAACTATCAACCAATTCTGCGTTGTGGAACAAACAACAAGAAGACATCGATATCAATTGCGGCGATATTGTGGACGGCAACAACAGTATTGAAAAAAAAGGACAAGAAATTTTTCAACACATCTTGGATTGCGCATCGGGCAAACACAGCAAAAGTGAATTGCACGGTTATGGTCAAAATGAATTTGTGCCTTGGCAACTTGGCGCGGTAATGTAACTTTCAATTTTTTTATGTCACACATCATTTCATCATCAGATCTCGAACAACGCGTTGCACAACTGTTTTCATCAGTAGGCGCAACAAAACAGATTGCACAACAAGTGGCCGCCAATTTGGTGTTGGCTAACTTAAGCGGTCATGATTCACACGGCGTGGGCATGGCGCCTCGCTATGTCGACGCCGTTTTAGAAGGCAATTTAAAACCTGATGCATCAACACTCATCAAAGTCGATAACGGCATGTTGTTGGGTTTAGATGCCGACACAGGTTTTGGTCAAATCGTTGGTGTGCAAGCCATGAACATTGCGTTTGAGCGCGTTGAAAAACACGGCGCTTGTATTTTTACATTGGCGCGATCGCATCACTTGGGTCGCATCGGTCACTTTGCAGAAATGGCCGTTGCACGCGGTTGGATCTCAATTCATTTTGTTAATGTGTTATCAAGGCCCAGTGTTGCACCGTTTGGTGGCGCCGATGGCCGCTTTGGCACCAACCCTTGTTGCATCGGTATTCCGATTGGTGTGGATGACCAAAAGCGCGAACCTTTTGTTCTCGACTTTGCAACGAGTCGCGTCGCACAAGGCAAAATGCGCGTGGCCTACAACAAAGGTGAACGCGTGAGCCCAGGTATTTTGATTGATGGTGATGGAATCCCCACCACCGACCCTGGCGTGGTGGTTGTGCCGCAACCCAATGGACGCGCAGGCGCTCTCATGCCCTTTGGTGAATACAAGGGCTTTGGTCTTGCATTGGTTTGCGAACTCTTAGGTGGCGCATTAAGTGGTGGCGGCACATGGCACAAAGAATACGATGGTCGACGTGCGGTTCTTAACAACATGCTCACCATCGTGATCGATCCCAAAAAATTGGGCAGCGGTACTGTGTTTGCATCAGAGACTTTAGAGTTTTTGGATTGGCTCAAAAAGAGCCCCACTGCTCCTGGATCGAACGGCGTTTTACTTGCGGGTGAGCCCGAGCGAAAAGCCAGAGCCGATCGCGGCAAAAATGGCATCACCATTGACGCCGCTACATGGCAAGAATTGGTCAATTGCGGCACCAAAATAAAATCGGCTTTTTAAGTTTTGATGTCTGTTGTACCAACAGGTGTTGTTCATCTAGGCT
Source organism: Betaproteobacteria bacterium (assembly GCA_009921265.1). Taxonomy (GTDB): domain Bacteria; phylum Pseudomonadota; class Gammaproteobacteria; order Burkholderiales; family Burkholderiaceae_C; genus Limnohabitans. Next base: position 30,767 of record RFYV01000020.1, read on the forward strand.
TAGGTGCTTTTCATCGCGCACACCAAGCATGGGTGTTTGATCAACTCATCCGACTAGGCGATTCGCGCTGGGGTGTTTTAGGTGTTGCCATGAACAACCCTGATACGGTCAATGCATTGCATACACAAAACCATCGCTACAGTGTTCAAATTTCTGATGGACACAAATCCACATTTGAATGGATTCATGCCATTTGTAGCAGTTGCGTTGCAGCGACGCACCGACAACAAGTGCTTGATGCGATTGCCTCACCACATACGCGATGGATCACACTCACCATCACAGAAAAAGGTTACACGCCTGCGATTGCACAATTGATTATCGATGGCTTGTCATTACGCCAGCAATTATCGTTACCTGGACTCACTATTGCATCGTGCGATAACTTAAGTGGCAACGGTACGCTATTAAAAAAATTATGCCTGCAACAAGCTGAGCAACACAATTTAAAACTCGCGCATTGGATTAATGTGCAATGCGCATTTCCCAACAGCATGGTCGACCGCATCGTGCCACAAGCCACTGACGCGTGTCGCGAGCAAGCCGAACTGGCATTGGGTGAAAGAGATCAAGCAGCAATTGCTACCGAACCTTTTTGGGAATGGGTAATTGAACATCGTTTTGTGGAGATGAACGATGCTGTTGCTCTAAAAAGTGTGGGGGTTCAAATTGTCGATAACGTCGCACCTTTTGAAGACGCCAAATTACGAATGCTCAACGCCACTCATACGGCACTGGCCGCTATGGGTGCAGTAGTTGGTTTTCATGCCATGAGCGATTGCGTTGCCTCACAACCTTTGCGTGATTTTGCACACGCATTGATGACGCACGAAGTGATGCCTTTGTTGTCGCGCCCAAACCTTAATACCTACCGCGATCATTTGTTGCAACGTTTTGCCAATTCTTCTCCTCAACACAAAGCACTTCAAATTTGCAACGACAACTCACAAAAAATTCCATTGCGCTGGGTGCCCAGCATTGAACAACGTATACAGTCGCAACAATCATTCGAGTGCTTTTCATTTGCTGCTGCCGCATGGATACGTTTTTTGCAAGGACATACGCAAGATCACACGGCCTACACATGGTCTGATCCGATGCGCTCGCAGTTGCAAATACTTGCACAACAACACGCCAACAACAGCGACGACTGCACTGCTGCACTCTTGAGCATCCCAAGCATTTGGGGGTCCCAGTTGCCCCACCACAGGCCATGGCTTTCTGCTGTCACACAACATCACCAACGCATTCAACAACTCGGCTTGCTTCAAGCCTTGCAGGAGACTTTGTCATGAAACAACCCCGCATCACCGACATTCGTGCAACAACAGTCACCGTTCCATTGCATGCGCCCCTTCGTCATTCCAATGGCGCGCATTGGGGTCGCTTTGTTCGCACCATCATCGAAGTTGAAACCGATGTAGGCATCACCGGTTTGGGTGAAATGGGCGGAGGTGGTGAAAGTGCAGAGATGGCTTTTCGTCAACTCAAATCTTATTTGGTGGGTCACAATCCGTTTGAGCTCGAAGCCATGCGCTTCAAAATTTGCAATCCCACAGCGAGTCTTTATAACAACCGCACTCAACTGCACGCCGCACTCGAATTTGCTTGCATCGACATCATCGGCAAATTTTTAAATGTTCCCGCGTGCGATTTATTCGGCGGCAAAGTGCGCGATCGCGTGCCATTTGCCAGTTATTTATTTTTTACATACCCCAATGAAAAAACCGGCCGTGGCGAAATCACCACGGCCGATGATTTGTCCAAAGAAGCGATCAAACTCAAAAAGCAATATGGATTTACCTCTCACAAACTCAAAGGTGGCGTGTTTCATCCTGACTATGAACTCGAAGCGTTTCGTGCGATGGCGCATGCGGTTGGGCCTGACAGCGTTCGCTACGACCCAAATGCTGCATTGAGTGTGGAGGCTGCAATTCGTTTTGGCCATGCGATTGAAGATCTGAATAACGATTATTTGGAAGACCCTACATGGGGCTTAAACGGTATGCGACGTGTTCGCGAAAAAGTGCGAATTCCTTTGGCTACAAATACGGTGGTGATTAATTTTGAACAACTCGCCACCAACGTGCGCGACCCTGCTGTTGATGTGATTTTATTAGACACCACGTTTTGGGGTGGTATCAGGTCGTGCATCAAGGCCGCAGGTGTGTGCGAAACTTTTCAAACAGGAATCGCCGTGCATTCATCGGGTGAACTCGGCATTCAACTCGCCAGCATGTTGCACATGGGCGCAGTTGTGCCCAATTTAACTTTTAAAGCCGACGCGCACTACCATCATTTGGTGGATGACGTGATTGAAGGTGGCCTGATGCCGTATCAAAACGGCTCGATCGCAGTGCCGACAGGTCCAGGTCTTGGTGTAACCCTCAACCGCGACAAATTAAAACAATACGCAGAGCTTTATCAATCAATAGGCGGTTATCCGTATGACCGCGACCCAAGGCGTCCCGATTGGTTTGCATTAGTGCCCAATGAAATATGGGCCGACCCACATGCAACGGGTTATATTAAAAAATAAAACAAACTCACATCAATACCGACAAGCTCGCGTCGAGTTGCTCAATGGCTGAACGCTTAAAGCCTGAGCGAACAAATCGTTGCAAACGCCCCTGCGTGAAACAAATCAACACAGAGGACAACACATTTGCATCCACAGTGGGCGTTGTAGATTGATGCTGTGTTGCGGCTTCTTTTAATACTTGTCGCAAACTTGATTCGATACGCTCAAACAATTGATTCATGCGTTGTTGCAAACGCTCGTTTTCAAACACTAAGGCATCACCAACCATCACACGCGCCAAGCCTTGATTTTTTTCTGTAAATTGCAAAATTACAGTAAGGATTTGTTTGGCTTTTTGTGTGCCTTCACCCTCGCGCGCAGAGATTTGATTGATGAGTGTGAATAAACTTTTCTCAATGAATTCAATCAATCCTTCAAACATTTGTGCTTTGCTTGCAAAGTGCCGATACAAGGCGGCTTCACTCACCTCTAACTTGGCCGCTAAGGCCGCAGTAGTGATGCGTTCTGCCCCAGGCGCTTCGAGCATCGCAGCCAAGGTTTGCAAAATTTGAATGCGTCGCTCCCCAGGCTTGGGACGCTTACGTGTCGTCGAAGACGAATCCTCATGGTGTGCGTCATCCATCTTGCAACTCCTAGAAGAAATATTTAATGTGAACGAATCATGGTACCAAATGCTTGATCTGTCAAAATTTCTAGCAGTAAAGCGTGGGGCACTCTGCCATCAATGATATGCACTGAATTGACACCGCTTTTGGCCGCGTCCAAGGCGCCACTGATTTTGGGCAACATCCCACCACTGATGGTGCCATCTTCAAATAATTCGTCAATACGGCGAGCACTTAGATCAGTCAATAATTGACCGTTTTTATCCAAAACACCTGTGGTATTGGTGAGCAAAACCAGTTTTTCGGCTTTTAAGACCGTGGCCAGTTTGGCCGCCACCACATCGGCGTTGATGTTGTAGGCCTCGTTTTCTTCGCCAAATCCAATCGGACTGATCACGGGAATAAACGCATCGTCTTGCAAGGCTTTAACGACGCTGGGGTCAATGCTCACAATGTCGCCCACCTGTCCCACGTCATATTCAACCAAAGGGTCTTTGTTATCGAGCATGCGCAGTTTGCGCGCACGAATCATCCCGCCATCGCGCCCAGTCAGTCCAACGGCTTTGCCACCCGCTTGGTTAATCAGACCTACGATGTCTTGCTGAACTTGACCAGCCAAGACCCACTCCACCACTTCCATGGTCTCAGCGTCTGTCACTCGCATACCCTGAATAAATTCACCTTTTTTGCCAAGGCGATTGAGGGCGGTTTCAATTTGAGGCCCACCGCCATGAACCACCACAGGGTTCATGCCCACGAGTTTGAGCAAAACCACGTCCGCTGCAAAGTCGGCTTGAAGCGCGGGGTCGGTCATGGCATTGCCACCATACTTGATGACCAATGTTTTGCCGTGAAACTTGCGAATGTAGGGCAGCGCTTGGGCGAGTATTTCAGCCTGATCGAGGGGTTGGATATGGGATGTGGATTTCATAGGTTGACCAATCTTCTAGAGACCCCATTGTGCCGTAAGCACAAGGCAATGACAAAACGAGATTTTATATTTCAATTCAAAGTTTTGTGCGGAAGTTGAATTCATTTCAAATAACTTGAGATAATAGTGGTTTACTTTTAATTCAAGGAATACTAAATATGGTTCGCATGACAGTATCAAGTCAACTCGAAAAAATTCATGCCGCTCGCGCAAAATTAAACAAAGAAGAACAGTTGTTACTTGCATGAACACACGACAAAGCATTGGCACAGATCGTCAAAATTGCTCGCCAATCTTTTTTATCCTCTGAGCAAATCATTCAAGCATTTGGCTCCAAAAATAAATCAACGGAAGTTTCAACGGTTTCAAAAAAATAAACGCTCAAAAATAAATTAGCAGGCAAAAAATTCCTGCCAAATTTTTTAATCCCTCAGACGCCAAACAAACATGGGCAGGCAGAGGAAAAATTCCAGCTTCGGTCAAATCGTTAAAGGCTAAAGGTCAACTCAAATCGGCAGAGATTAAGGCGTAAAAAAACGGACCTCGATCCGTTTTTTGTTTGAGAAAAGAAATGGTATTAAGCGGGTTGCGTTTCTTCAACAATGCCCAATACTTTGTTGCGAACAATTTCTCGTAAAAACTTTTTCTCTGGAAAGCTCAAAGGCCTTTCTAAAACGTGACGCACGCGCAATAGCAAATGGCGATCGACTTCTTGTGGAATGCCTTGCGTGCCATTGAGTTCGTCGCGCAGATCTTCACGCAAATCTTCGGGCTCGTCTGTCCACCATGCATCAACAACTTCTTGAAGCTTACTGCGTGTCGCTTCTGGGTCGATGGGTGCATGTGGAGTTTGACTTACTTGTTTGGGTTGTTGGGTTAAATCTTTGGCAGCCAAGGGATGCAAGAACACACGACGATCGGCTTGAGCCAATAGTTGGCACCATGCGGGATCTTCTTTAACCAATTGATCCATGTGACGCGCAGACTCATCGGCCAATAAGTGAACGGCAATACCATGCAGTTGGGCATCGTCAATCAACGCCAATAAACGCTCGTCATCGCTAGCAATCAATATGTGTTGACACGCGTCACGCTCTGATAATTTTTTGAGATCGGCAGTGATTGCAAGCAATAAAACATCGCCACCTTCTGCAGACTCTGGATCAACCAAACGAGTGATTTGATCTTGTGGAAATTGTTGATCGGGTGTGTCGGTGTACCAATAAATTCTTTGTAAATCGACAGACAAACCCGATTGTTTGAGCGCAGAGCTCAAAACCTGACCCAAGGTCATGCGGTTAACGGACTCTGTTGGCGTATCAGCAGGCTGACCTTGACGAGAAAGCCAAGACATGTAGTGACTATCGATGAGCGCAACACAAGAACCTTGACGCATGGGCGTCGAATGATCGCGGTTACGGGCATGCACGGGACGCATATCGTTTTTCATGTGGTTACCTATATCAAGATGAAAAGATTTATAAAAAAATTAATTCTGAGCAATTAAAAAATGGTCAGTAAGAACGAGTCATGTGACTCATGAAGGAAAATTGATTGTAAGCCACTTCATTTGAATTCGCCAAAAAATAATTAAATTTTGTAATGAAACAACAAACCCCTGAGCCATGCGCGACATCAGCTGGTGGTGGTTGACTCGGGTACTGGCGGCAATATCGGTTGTAGCCTGACTTGTTCGTCGGTTTGTCCAAATCGACGAACTCTCTCGCCATACCAATCAATGGATTTTTGAAGTTCTGCTGCATCAAAATCTGGCCAAAAAATAGGCGTGAAATAAAGTTCGGTGTATGCGGTTTGCCACAATAAAAAATTGCTGATTCGAGATTCACCACCGGTGCGAATCAATAGTTCTGGGTCAGGCATGCCCGCTGTACTTAAATGCTCACTCAAGTTTTTTGGCGTCATGGCGTTGACTGATCGACTTGGATTTTGTTCCTGCCATGCTTGTACGGCTTGCATCACATCCCATTGCCCGCCGTAGTTTGCTGCAACGATCAGGTGTAAGCGATCGTTTTTAAAAGTTTTTAATTCTACTTTTTGTATGCGTTGTTGCAATGCAGGCGCAAATGCTTTTTTGTCCCCGATGACACGCAGCCGAATTCCTTCTTTGTGCATTTGTGTGATTTCTTTGTCTAAATATTGTGAGAACAAATCCATCAACATGCTGACCTCTTCGGGCGGGCGTCTCCAGTTTTCAGTGCTAAATGCAAACAAGGTGAGGTATTTAATTTCGTTTTGAATGCACGCCTTTACGACATTAACTACATTGGATGCACCACGCACATGACCAATGGCACGCGGCATCAAACGTTTTTGAGCCCAACGTCCATTGCCATCCATGATAATTGCGATGTGTTGTACTGGTCGATTCATATTCAAGAATTGGCAGGACGCAAACTGCGCAAATCGGCACGAATGCGTTGGGGTTGACTGAGTAGTTCAATCAAAACCATGGCGCGCATTTCTCCGTTGGGTTGTTGAAAAATACCTTCTAGACCTTTAAGGGGTCCATCGATAAATTGAACTGCATCACCAGGTTTGAGTAATTTTTCGACACTGGGTTTTTTGGCTTCTTGCAAAAGCTTCATGATTTCTTCGGGTACCGCAACGGGCAAGTTGCTAAAGGTCACCAAACGATGTACGCCTAAGGTTGAACGAATTGGGCCCCAGTGGGTGAGGTTCTTGTCCATTCGCACAAATAAATAACGACTAAACATGGGTTCGGTTACTACATGCACGCGACTGTTTCTGACTTTTTCAATATCCATCATGGGCAGCCAAGACTCAAACCCTTGACGCTCTAAATTTTCAAGCGCCCTCGCCTCTTGCTTGGGTTTGGCGTGAACCACAAACCATTGCAAGTTGGGAAAGGGGGGGGTTAAAAGCGCGCTCATAAAATAGGCAATATTATAATTGTTCGTGTGGTTATTTTTGTACCCTGCAACTTCAATAGATAAGTATACTAGTAGTCAATTGGCAAAGAACACATTATTAATGCCTAATTTCCACAGTTGACCATACATTTTTTACTATTGGGGAACGAGATGAGTAAACAACCCGCTTTTGATCCAAAACAGTTTTCGGACACCATGAAAGAGTCGGCCCAACAAATTTGGCTTGCCGGATTGGGCGCGTTTTCCAAGGTCCAGCATGAAGGCGGAAAAGTGTTTGAAACCTTGGTCAAAGATGGGCTGTCTATCCAACACAAAACTCAAAAAGCAGCCGAAGAAAAACTGGTTGAAGCTTCACAACAAATGAGCCAGATGTCGCATCAAATCGCCGAGAAGGCAACGGGCCAATGGGACAAACTCGAAACCATTTTTGAAGACCGAGTGGCCAGAGCCTTGAGTCGTTTAGGCCACCCCGCTATTGAGGAGTTTCAAACTTTACAAAAACGCATTGAACAACTTGAGTCACAACTTGGCGTTGTTAAGCCCAAGCGAAAAGCGCCCGCGAAAAAAACCTCGCCCGCTAAAACTATAAAGCGTTAAATAATGGTTAAAAAAGCGCCCCGTCGCACAGCCGAGCGCATCCTAGAAGTCACTTTGACGTTATTTAATCGCTATGGTGAACCCAATGTTTCTACCACGCTGATTTCATCTGAGCTCAATATCAGTCCCGGAAATTTGTACTATCACTTTCCTGCAAAAGATGAATTGGTCAATGCGCTATTTGATCGATATGAAGTTGAATTGCACCGTTTACTCAGCGCAGCAACCGAAGTGGCCGATATCGAAAACGCTTGGTTTTTTATGCACTCCCTGTTTGAGTTGGTATGGCAATACCGTTTTTTATACCGCGATCTCAACGACTTGCTCACTAAAAATAGACGTCTTGAAACACATGTCAAAGATGCGCTGCTTCACAAAACAAGCGCATTCAAAAGTTTGTTGCAAGGGCTTGAGAGTTCAACCGCTTTAAAAATGGACGCTGACGAGCGAGAGGCATGCGCCACCCACATGGTTGTTATTCTGACTTGGTGGCTGAGTTTTGAGTACGTCAAAGACCCACGACATGCATTAGAAGATGCGAGCGCTGTGCGCGCTGTGATGCGTGGCGCGCAAGGCGTGCTGGGATTGTTGTTGCCGTATTTAGAAAGTCCACACAAAGATCATTTGCGTGGACTCTTAAGTGCATACAAAAGCTAGTAGCTGAATTTATTTTTTTGAAAAAAACGATTCAACCATTCGCACCCAAACAGTTCCGCCCAACGGAATCAAATCATCGTTGAAATCGTAACTGGGGTTGTGCAAGGTGCAGGGGCCAGCACCGTGCCCCATTTCTCGATGAGCGCCTTGTCCATTGCCAATGAAAAAATAAGTGCCTGGCAGTTCTTGTAAGAAATAAGAAAAGTCTTCTGCCCCCATGGTGGGTTCTTGTTGTTTCACATTTTCTGCACCAACCATTTGAGTTAACACATTCCGCGTAAATGCAGTTTCGCTTTCGTGATTAATGGTGGATGGGTAATTGCGATGGAATGAAAATTCAACCGTGGCGTCATGTGCGGCACACACATGCTCTGCGATTTTTTTCATGCGCGACTCTATCATGTCTAGTACATCAGCAGTGAATGTACGCACAGTGCCTTGCAATTCACATGTATTCGCCACTACATTGGTGGCTTGACCCGCATGAATCATTGTGACCGATATCACGCCTGCATCTACTGGTTTTTTATTGCGTGTGATGATGGTTTGAAAAGCTTGCACCATCTGACACGCAATTGGCACAGGGTCGACTCCGTTGTGTGGAAGCGCTGCATGACTTCCCTTGCCACAAATCGTAATTTTAAATTCATTACTAGACGCCATCACGGGACCTGGGCTGACTGCAAATTGACCCACTTGAAGACCTGGCCAGTTGTGAATTCCAAACACCGCATCCATGGGGTATTTTTTAAATAAACCATCTTTGACCATTTCGCGTGCGCCACCACCGCCTTCTTCAGCGGGTTGAAAAATCAAATAAACAGTACCATCAAAATTTTTATGTTTAGCTAAATGTTGTGCGGCAGCTAACAACATAGTTGTGTGACCATCGTGTCCACATGCATGCATCTTGCCCGCATGTTGACTGGCGTGTGCAAAGGTATTGACTTCTTGAATAGGCAATGCATCCATGTCTGCACGCAAACCTATAGAGCGGGTTGATGTTCCTGATTTGATGATGCCAACAACACCCGTTGTGCCCATGCCGCGATCAACGGGTATGCCCCATTCGGTCAGTTTTTGTGCGACGATATCTGCCGTTCTGAATTCTTGAAAGCAAAGTTCGGGGTGCGAGTGTATGTCTTTTCTAACTGCCGCTAATGTGTTGGCTTGCATGGTGATGTCGTCTAATAAATGCATTTGTATTCAACCTGTAAAATAGCAACCCTTCCAGTCTATCCGCACTCTATGATCTTTGCCAACAAGGGAAATTGGGGTCAGATAACAATTAATTATGAATTAATTGTTATCTGACCCCAATTTCCCCATTAACCGAGTCTAGCTTTTGCGACAACTTGCAGGCCCTCGAAGATGAGGCTCTCCGTGAGTTCAAATTGCACGCTCATACTCGGCGCCATTTTCCAGCCTGCGCCGCCTGCCATGTAGCATAGAGGCTCTTGGTGAAAGTGGGCGCGCACATGCTGAACCATTCTTTCGATGGCCCCAGCAATGGCAAAGGTTCCACCACTTGTGAGTGCGTCGCTGGTATTGGTAGGAAAAGTCACCACATCGCCTGTTGGAACATGTAAACCCGCCGTTCCTGACTCCAAGGCTTTGAGCATGATGCCGTGTCCAGGAAGAATAAATCCACCCAAAAAATGACCCGTCGGGCTCAATGCCTCTACGGTAACGGCCGTTCCAACCATCACCACCACCATGGGCTTGGGTGCGGCGCTTTGGGTTGCTTTTTGCATTCGATTCAATGCGCCAATCATGGCGACCCATCGATCAGCGCCCAATCGCGTTGGGTGATCGTATCCATTGGTCACTCCCGCTTCAAAGGCAGAAGGCACCACCCATTGCGGAGAAACATCCCAGATCTCTAATTGTTCTTCGACACGTCGGCGTACCGCCTCACCCGCGACCACGCAACCCAACATGCTATCGGGCGCAGTTAAAGTAGCCCATTCTTTTTCTGCAAGATGGGCAATATTTTCTAAAAAAACAGCACCTTGCGCAATCAATCGCGCATTCGGTTGATGATTTTCGTATTGGGCCCACTTCAATCGCGTATTGCCCACGTCGATGGCTAAAAATATCATGGTCTAAGAATGTAACAAACGCCAAGCGGCCAAAGCCATGATTTGAGCTGAATGAACCAGTTCATCAATCTCCACATATTCATCGGGTTGATGCGCCAAATCCAAAATGCCAGGACCATAGGCAATGCAATCTTTTAAACCAGCGGTGCGAACGATGTGTTTTTGATCGTAAGTACCAGGGCTAGAAATAAAACGAGGTTCGCGACCCAATACGCGTGCAATTGCAATTGCAGTGGCTTGCACAACAGGCGCATCTTGCGGTGTTGCTGATGGAATAAAACTCATGATGTCGCGAATGCCATAATCAAATCCAGCGCGCGTACGTTTAAGCTCATCGAGCATGTCGATGATTTCTTGTTTAACGCTTTGCAAATCTTCTTCTGCAATGAATCGTCGATCAAGCACAGCGCGACAATTGTGCGCAACAACGGGGGCAGGCAAATCGCCCGTGGGTTGTCCGAGTGCATCTAAGCTGTAGCGTTGCTGCACTTGACCGCCATGGATGCTGTTGATGTTGAGAGTACTCACGCGTGCGCCTGGCGGCTCAACGGGCTCACTGGTTCTTCGTTGCGCCAAGGTGGGCATCAGTTTGGTTTCGAGAAGATGAATGAACGCGCCCATGTGATTGATGGCACTGACACCCAAAAAAGGCATCGATCCGTGCGCGATGCGTCCGTGTGTTTCAACTTCTGCCCACCACACACCGCGATGTCCTAAGCAAATGCGATCAACACCCAATGGCTCAGGAATGATGACGTGATGCACTTTGGGTGGCGTGAAAAATCCGCGATGCGCCAAATAACCAACGCCTGCAAAACCACCCGACTCTTCATCCACGGTGCCGCTGATTTCTAATGCGCCAGCCCAAGGCAAACCAGACTCAATGATGGCTTCACAAGCGATGATGCTTGCAGCCAATCCACCTTTCATGTCGCAACTGCCACGACCATAAATCTTGTTATCACTCACGTAGCCGCTGAACGGATCGACAGACCATCCACGACCTGCTTCAACCACATCGATGTGACTGTTGAAGTGAACACCAGAACCTTTTGATGCGCCCTCGATGCGAGCCACCACATTGATGCGTGGATACGCGTCGCTATCACCAGGTGCGCCTTGTGCGCGAATATATGCGACGTCAAAACCTTTGCGCGCCAATCGTTCACCTAAAAAATGTGCGCACGCTTCATAGGCGTCACCCGGTGGGTTGGTAGTCGGTATGCGAATTAAATCTTGCGTAAGAGCAACCACCTCATCTCGCTTACTTTCAATGCGCGCAATCAATCCATCGGTTTGCGCAGGTGTTAATGTAGAATGCAGCGCAGTCATTTTTTTATTTAAGAAAATTTAGTCAACACCTCGGTCACGTGTTCAACCGGATGATCGCCTTGCTCAATCATGCCTGCAATCAATGCATAAAAAGATTTGTCGAGTGCTTTGCGCGCGGCACTCATTTGTTGCGAAATTTTGATGGCGTCATCTTCTTGATCAATGAGCTTTTGCAAGCCTCGCAGTTGACCTTCTACGCGCGCAAGTCTGGCACACAAAGAACGTTTGCGCTCTAAGTCGCGCAAAACCATGGGTTGATCTGTCATAGCAAAACCTTCATGGGTTAAATAATCCGAACACTTAAATTGGGCAAACCATCGATGTGCATTTCAATCAGGTCTCCACGCACCACAGGTCCTACATTTTCGGGCGTGCCCGAATAAATAATGTCACCAGGAAAAAGTTCAAACGCCTCAGACAATTTGCTGATTTGCTCTGCAACGGACCAAATCATTTGATTAAGGTTGGCATTTTGTTTGATTTGTCCGTTGACCTTGAGCCAAATCGCGCCTTGCTTGAAGTGACCTGTTTGCGCCACTTTATGAATGGGGCCAATGGGCGCACTGCGATCAAAACTTTTACCGATCTCCCAAGGTTTTTTTTCATCACCTAAAGCGCGTTGCAAATCACGACGCGTCATGTCAAGACCCAAGCTGTAACCCCACACTAAATCGAGTGCTTGCGCGACAGGAATATTTTTCCCACCTTTGCCCAAACAAGCCACCAGTTCGGCCTCGTAGTGATAGTTTTTAGTGAGCGTGGGATAGGGGTGGTCTTCTACTTTTCCAATCTGAACGTATTGAATCGCGTCGGTGGGTTTTTGAAAAAAGAAAGGCGGTTCGCGTGTGGGGTCTGAGCCCATTTCACGCGAGTGCGCCGCGTAGTTGCGTCCAATGCAATAAATGCGACGCACAGGAAACACTTCATCGGAGCCCACAACAGGAATCGTAACGAGCGCAACATTGAAAGGCGTTTTTGCATTTGCCAATGGCATGGCAGATGCACTGGCAGCGAGGCCGGCACCGACGGCGCCCATGACGGCTGTTTGTTGAAAAAAATCTCTGCGTTCCATTTGATTTCCTTTTGCTTTATTTGCCGTATAAATAGTTGGGCAACCACAATGTGAGTTCAGGCCAGATGTACATCAACACCATACACAAAATCACAATGAACATGTAGGGCATCATGCCAGCAAAAATTTGATTGATGGTGACGTGCGGCGGTGAAACGCCTTTGAGATAAAAAGCCGACATGGCTACAGGTGGCGATAAAAATGCTGCTTGCAAATTCACAAACACCATCACACCCCATAGCATGGGATCAATTTGAAAGTGCGCCAACAGTGGCAAGAAGATAGGAACAAAAATCACAATGATTTCGGTCCATTCCAATGGCCAGCCCAATACAAAAATAATTGCTTGTGACAGCAACAAAAATTGCATGGGCGACAAGTTGAGAGCCATCACCCACTCTTCAACCAAACGCTGGCCACCCAAAATAGCAAACACAGCGGAGAACAAAGCCGAGCCTACAAACAACCAACAGACCATCGATGTAGTTTTGGCAGTTAAGAACACAGCTTGTTTGATTTTTTCAAAATCCAATGTGCCTGCAGACCATGCCATCAAAAATGCGCCCGCCGCACCCACTGCAGCAGACTCCGTGGCGGTTGTGATACCAAACAAAATCACGCCTAACACGACCAAAGTCAAAACACCCAAGGGCATGACCGAGCGCACCAACATATCTAAAATTTCGAACTGCTCTGCATCAAAGTTCCAGTAGTAGTAAGCCAACAAGGCCACACACAACAATGACGTGATGAGAAATCCAATATAAAAATTTTCTGGCACAGCTTCGGTTCGTGGTGCTTCGGATGTATCACCATCGCCCAATGCTTGTAGTGGCCCGTCTTCATCGTTTGTTTTTGCTGCTGCAGTTTCCGCGCCTGGTGGTAATTGCACGCCTTGTGAGCCAGGAGGCTCTTTCACGCCTTCGGAACCAGGTGGCTCTTGAACACCATTACTCGCTCCAGGAGGCTCTTGAACGCCATCACTTGCGCCGGGTGGTTCTTGTACACCGTTACTCGCTCCAGGGAGCTCTTGCACGCCCGCACGTTCGGTGTTATTGGAAGACTCTGCTTCTTTAGAAGCAGTCATTTGCTCAGTCGCAACAGCTTTTGCATCAGCAGTATTGTTTTCTGCTTGTGAATAAATCACCACATACCACCATACCGCACCCAAACAAATCACCATCATGACGATGGGCACCATGGCCATCCAAAAACCTTTGAAAATTTTGAACCAACTCAATGCCATCTCTTGTGTGCTTGTGCGCAAAGCTTTGCCAGGTCCAAACAGCGCTTGAATCAACGCCCACATGTGTCGACGCGAATAGGTTTGTGAAATGTGATTAACCCAAGGCGAGACTTGAGCACGCACTTGTTCTTCGGGTAATTTAGGTGCAATTTTGGGGTCAATCAAAACCCAACCAATCACGTACACCAAATACAAAAACGCCAAAAAAAACCCAGGGAACATCGCGGCCGCATACAACTTAACCACTGATTGACCCGCAACTGCTGCGTACACAATGATCATCACAGAAGGTGGAATCAAAATGCCCAATGTGCCGCCCGCAGTAATGACACCCGCGGCTAAACGCGTGTCGTAACCCGCGTTGAGCATGGGGCGCATGGCAATCACGCCCATCAACACCACCACAGCACCCACCAATCCGCTGGCAATGCCCCAAAAAGTACAAATCACCAAAGTCGCAACAGCTAGGGATCCGGGCAATCGTCTAAATGCAAGTTGAACGCTGTGAAACATTTTGTCAACCAACGCCCCTCGTTCCATCACATAGCCCATCAAAACAAAAAGCGGAATCGATAGCAAGGTGTCATTGGTCATGGCGCCAAACGTGCGTTGCACCATCAAGTTAAAAACCTTATTGTCCCACCAATGAACTGATGGATCGTAAAAGGCGGCATAGCCAAACATCATGCCCAAACCCATTAAGGTAAATGCAGTGGGAAAACCCAACATGATCACCACCACAATGAGTGAGAGCATCAACAGGCCCATGGCTGGATCACTCATGATGGCCTCCTTTGGTAAGTTGCTGGCCACGCTGATGCGCAGCCTCATCGATGCTCTTGGCGTTCACAATGGCTTGCTTGCGAGCATCATCATCGACCAAAGTGCTGCCTGACAATTGTTGTTCAACCACATCGATTTCTTCTGCGTCTTTGAGGCGTGGCGTCCATTCACCTGTTTTAATACAAACAACACAACGAATGATTTCTGCAACTCCTTGAATCAGCACAATCAATCCCGCAAATGGAATCACCGCTTTAAATGGATACAAAGGCAATGGGTCTGCATTGAACGTGTGTTCTTTGATGGCCCAAGAGTCGCCTGCGTAATTCCATCCCGCCCATGTGAGTGCAATCACACCAGGGATAAAAAATAAAAAATACAAAACTAAATCAAGCCACGCCTGTGTTGTGTACTTGGCGCTGCCATAAATAAAGTCGCCGCGCACGTGTCCGTCTTGACACAAGGTGTATGCGCCGCCCATCATAAAAAGTGTGCCGTACAGCATATTGCTGGCATCAAAGATCCAAGCAGTGGGTGCGTTCAGTGCGTATCGTTTAAAGACCTCAACGACCACCATGAGCATAAGCCCAATGATCAACCATGCGAAGGCTTTGCCCACCAATGTGCTGATGTGGTCTGCGGTATGAAGCAGAGTTTGAATTTTCATGTGACAGAATTAAAAAGAAAAACACCCACCCAACTAAAGTTGGATGGGTTGAGGATAAGCAATTAAATATTATGTTTTTTTAGCGGGTGCTTTTTTGTTGAAGTAGCGGTTGTAGGCCATTTTGAAATCGACCATGTAGTCGTTTTGCCATTGACCAGCGCGCGCCGCAAACGCTTGTTGTGATTCCATCACACGTTTGAAGTATGGGTTTTCTGCCGACTTCTTGGCCACTACACGATCCCATGCGTCCAACTGTGCTTGCAAAATCGAGTCAGGTGTCTTGTAAAACTTGATGCCTTGCTTTTTCATGTCCGCATAGTCTTTGGAGTTGCGATCGATGGCTTTCCAGCTCATCTCGGCAGAGCTGGCCTGCACAGAATATTCAATGATGGATTTGAGCTCAGTTGATAACGCATCAAGCTTAGGCTTGTTAAACAAAATCTCAAACTGCTCGCCACTTTGATGGAAACTTTGCAACATGCAGTTTTTAACCACATCGGGGAAACCCAGCACGCGGTCTGATGATGCGTTGTTGAATTCTGCGGCATCGATCAAACCACGATCGAGTGCAGGAACAATTTCACCACCAGGCAACGGGTTCACTGCTACACCCAAGTCGGTGAAGATATCAACAGCTAAGCCAACAGTGCGGTATTTGAGGCCTTTGAGGTCAGCCACTTTAGCGATTGGCTTTTTGAACCATCCGAGCGGTTGTGTGGGCATAGGGCCATACACATAAGACACGACATCGATATTGAGTGATTTGTAAATTTCTTCGAGAAGTTGTTTACCACCGCCGTATTGGTGCCATGACAACACCATGTTGGGATCCATGCCAAAAGCGGGGCCAGAACCCCACAAGGCCAAAGCCGTGCTTTTGCCATAGTGATAGGCCAACACGCCGTGTCCACCGTCTAATGTGCCTTTATTGACGGCGTCGAGCAATTGAAATGCGGGCACTACTGCGCCAGAGGGCAATACCTCAATCTTGAGACGACCTCCAGCCATGTCATTTACCTTTTTGGCAAAGTCGTTGGCGTATTCATGGAAAATATCTTTCGCAGGCCATGTGCTTTGAAAGCGCAATGACGTGGTTTGTGCACGCGATACCATGGGTGCTGACATTGCGCCTGCTGCAACGGCAACGCCCTTGAGCAGATTGCGACGTGCGGTTGGTTTTTTTTGTATCTCTGACATATTGTGATCCTTCAATTAAAAAAACATTGTTGTGAAAACCGAATACGGGAACGGGTATTCTTCTACTTTACAACTTAAAAGATAGAGGGTTTCTACCAATAAGTATTACTTCGGCCCAATCAATGTCTCAATCGTGACGAAATGAGGCGGTTTGAATGACAATATCAGCGTCGATGGGTATGATTGACGTTTACGTAAACGTC
>RFYV01000191.1 GCA_009921265.1 Betaproteobacteria bacterium
TGATGTTGCAACCGCTCTTAAAACCGCAATTGATAATCAGCTTTCAGACGTAACGAGCCGTTTGTATAAAAACAATATCAGTGTTGAGGCTAATACAGATGGATCAATCTTTATTCGTTCAGCGATAGCTGGGGCAGGATTTGAAGTAAGTGGTGCAAAGGTATTTGAAGATGCTACTGACCCACCTGCAATATTTACCGATTCAGTCTCTGTAGGCATTGGAACATTAACTGCAAATAGCAGTGGCGACAATGCTATTACAGCGATTTATCGTGCAACAGAGTTATCTTCTGAAGCAAAAACTGTTTATGGAACAGTGAGACTGATTGCTGCAACGGATGATTTGCCTAATTTGCAAAACCCTGCCGACATTAAGCCTGCTTCATTAAGATCTTACGGTAAGCCATTTAGCATTAGTTCCGGAGATGATGGATTCAGTGCTTTGAGTAACTTCTCTGGCTTAGGTTTTCAAGAGGGTCAGTTTGGTGGACGATCAAGTCAAGCCATGGACGCACCGCGCGTGGGTCGACTTGCCTTCCAAGTTGGCGCAGCAGCCAAACAAACAGTCACGATTGATTTTGCAGACTTTGGTAAGGGTGGTGACTTAACTGGCGCCATCACTGGCGACGTAGACCAAGCGGTTGAAGAACGTAGCGTTCGAATCAACACACGTGAAGGTGCCACTGCCGTATTGAGCTTGCTAGATATCAGTATGGACAAAGTCAATGCAACACGCGCCACGATGGGTGCGGTGATGAACCGACTTGATCACGTGATCAACAACTTGTCCAACGTGTCAATGAACATGTCGGCTTCACGCAGCCAGGTTGAAGATTCTGACTATGCGCAAGCCAGTACAGAATTAGCCAAGTCGCAGATCATGCAACAGGCTGCAACGGCGGTGCTCGCACAAGCCAACACCAGCCAGCAATCGGTGCTCAAATTGCTCCAAGGTTAATAACTCTCTTTAAAAAAATCGATTAGTTATGGCTCAATTAGACGCAATGTCGCAACACATTACCTTTGAATCAAAAGGACCCAATTGCTGGCAGTGCCGAAGCTTTGCAATCACTTGGGATATTAAAAACCCCTATGGTTGTAACTTGATGGGCTTTAAAAGTCGTTTGATTCCATCTCTTGAAGTTTTAAGAGCTGATGGTCAAGCTTGTCGTGGTTTTATCCCTAAACAAGTGAAGCCTACAGAAATTATCCCAATGCAGCCCTCTAAGGTCGCGCCTTCTGTCATTTCTACGACGAGACAGGTTTGGGAAGCTTAAAAAATAGGCTGTCAGTTTTTCGTCTTTTTACTTTAAATTAATTTATAAGTATTCATTTAAGTATTTTTTTATTAATTTAAGTATTTAATATAAGGGTTGGCACAACCTTTGCATATCAATCTCACTATTGTTACAGGTTGATCAAAGTGAATCCTACTTCTGTTAATTCAATTCAAGCCGTTTGGTTGGACCCTTTCAGTCCGATTGGGGACGCAGAGCGCACTCAACTAGAAGCCGCAGGCATTCGTTTGCAATTGGTGAGCACTTTAGGTGAGTTGACCATGGCGCTTCGCAAAGCCCATGTGTTGATCATTCGTCTTGGAGACAGTGCAGAGCTTTTACAAGAAGTTCAAACGCTGATTGGTCAATTGGGCCAAATGACACCGATCTTGTGTCGCGTGGAGCGTCGTCGCATGGAAGTCACTGTTGATGCCATGCGTTTAGGTGCTTTTCATGTGTTGCCCGCCGACGAATGGTCTGAAGATGCATGGAAATTTGCGGTTGAAGGCCTGAGTCAAACAGACACTAAAACAAAGTCTTATGTTTTTGTAGACCCAACCAGTCAACATTTGTTGGCATTGGC
>RFYV01000192.1 GCA_009921265.1 Betaproteobacteria bacterium
CATCGTGTAGTTCAGATGGGTCGGGGTAGGGTAACTGTGTCCATCTCCCGCTCGCGAACACAAATCAGCGAAATAGCGGAAATTTTCGGCGCCACGGGTCGCTGTCTTTCCCGTAAATTTCAAAGGCTGGCCAGTGTCTGCAGTTTCAATCAATGCAATGGATTCTGCATTTGCCTCAATGCGGTCGGCAATGGCATGCAGGACATCACGCCTTCTATCAGCGGGCCACTGACGCCAGCTTTCAAAAGCCTTTTCTGAGGACAGGCTGGCCATGTTGACATCTGCTTCGGTGCCGAGTGCAGTTTGATTCAGTTCTGAATCATCGATGGGTGATCGATTGACAATGGTTGCTGAATCTTTTCGCAGGTAGTTTTGTCCATCGATAAAGTGAGACAAAACCGGTTGACTTAGATCGTCAATGAGAGCCTGAGCTGTCGTGCGATTTTTGATTGAGATATCTGCGTTCATTGCAATTCCATTTTTCTACTTTTAATGACTTTTTCCCAACGCCTTGAATCTGATTCAACTCGTTCGCGAAGTGCTTGTGAAGATCCTGGCATCGCTTCAATGCCAATTTTTGAAAGACCTTGACGAAGCTCTTCTTCTTTCATCGTTTCACTGATAGCACGTGTCAACGAATTGAGTACATCTGCGGGAGTACCTTTGGGTGCAAAAATGCCAATCCAGCCTCCCACTTCAAAGTCAGCCAGACCACTTTCGCTCACGGTCGGTAAATCTGGCGCGAGCGCTGTCCTTTTCCTGGTTGTAACCGCAAGGGCGCGCAAGGTTCCAGCTTGCATGTGAGGTTGAACCGCGGCCAACGCAGGAAACATGAGTTGTAATCGCATGCCCAGTAAATCAGTGATGGCAGGTGATGCCCCCTTGTATGCGGCATGAATCATGGTTGTGCCAGTCATGCTTTGGAATAACTCACCGGCCAGGTGAACGCTCGTTCCATAACCCGGTGAGCCATAGTTGAGATGCCCTTCATTGGCTTTTGCGTATGCAATTAACTCTTGTATATTTTTGATTGGAAGTTTGCTGGGTACCACGACCACTCCAGGGACATCTGACATCTGCCACCAACATCACTGGTATGAAATCACGTTCAAAAACATAGGGCATCTTGTTTTGAATGGCATTGCCAATGGCATTGCTCGCACTGCCCATCAGGAGTGTGTAGCCGTCAGGCGTTGAAGTGCCAACGTAGGCTGTTCCAATGGTGGCACCTGCACCAGCTCTGTTTTCAATCAGTACGGGTTGGCCTAACCGTTTTTGCAAGCTGGGAGCCATCAAACGCACAGCGCTGTCGGCGGCTCCACCTGGCGCGAAGGGCACCACAATTCGGATAGGTTTTTCTGGAAATGCAGCTTGCGAAAAGCCTATGTATAAAAGTGCAGTGAGGCAAGCAATGTTTTTAAAGCTCACTTGCGATAGAGCTTGAGCGCCAAGGCGTTTTATCCCATGAAGGTATTCAATCAATGAAGTGCTGTCGTTCATTTTTTCTTTAACCCAGTTCTATTAATCTGATTTATCAATATCAACTTTCAAACCTAATTGAGTCACAAGTGATTTCCAATGACCCATCTCTTGTTTGATCATCGCCTCAAAATCCGGGCCTAAATCTTCGGTGATGTTGATTCCCAAATCGTTCAATGACTTTTGATTCAGGGGCTCTGAAAGTATTGAAGTAACACCTTTTGCAAGTTTTTCAGTTTGTTCTTTTGACAAGCCTTTAGGCGCCATCAGGCCATACCAAGACACCATGTCCATCTGAACACCCGCTTCATTGAAGGTGGGTACATCGGGCAACACCTTGAGCCTTTGCGAGCCCGTGACTGCCAAAGCATTAAGTTGTCC
>RFYV01000193.1 GCA_009921265.1 Betaproteobacteria bacterium
ACAAACTTGATGCTGCTATCAATAAACGCATCGTTTAATGAAAGGGTATGTCCTCCAGGGATTCCGAAAACGCATTCAACACCTTGCGCCTCTAAAAAGTGAATTACCTGATTTGCACAAAGGTTTGAGTTACTCATTTTTTTCCTACTTAGTCATTGCTTGAATTGCATCATTTTTGATAAGAGACCAAATGCGATTAATTTGCTCAGCGTAAGCTGGCATGGTTCTTATCTCATTTCTTGGTCGATCGAAATCATTTAAAATATCTGCTTTTATTAGCCCTGGGCGAGCGGACATCACAATGATTCTGTCTGCGAGATACACAGCCTCATCAATACTGTGCGTGATATAAATAACCGTCTTCTTTTGCTCTCCTACTGCCCAAACGTTTAATAAATCATCTTGCATTAATTGGCGCGTCTGTGCATCTAAGGCGGCCATGGGCTCGTCCATTAGTAACACTTGCGGATCTACAGCAAGTACTCTTGCCAAAGCACAACGCTGTCTCATGCCTCCGGAAAGTTCATGAGGGTACCTTGTCTCAAACCCTACTAAACCCACTCGAAGAATTAACTGTTTTGCGTGGCTCTCCCTTTCTTCTTTGCCCATTCCCTGTGCCTTCAATCCAAATGCAATATTTTCAAGGACTGACATCCATGGAAAAAGGGCATAGTCCTGAAAACAGACACCACGATCACGCCCTGGACCTGTAATTAGTTTTCCATCAAGCAACGCCTCTCCTTGTGTTGGCTTGATTAATCCAGCCAATATTCCTAAAAGGGTCGATTTACCACATCCACTTGGCCCAACTACTGCAACAAACTCACCTGCCTCAACAGCGAGATCAACAGGTCCAAGCGCATCTATTCGGTCCCCGCTTCGCGCATTTAAAAACGTCATTGCCAAGTTTTTACATACAAGTTTCATTTACTTCTTCAATCTGAAATTAACAATCAGGAAGTTTGGATCCACGGAGAAATGCGTCTCTGTACCATGCGAAATACGCTGTCGATCATGTATGCAACGCATCCCACAGTGATCATCCCGACGATGATGTATCGCAGTTCAAGCGAATACGAGAGAAAAATGAACATCATTTGCCCAATTCCACCAGATGCTCCACCACCAGATTTTGAACCTACAGTCATTTCGGCGGCAATAATAGCTGCCCATCCAGCGCCCATCCCTAAGCGACCACCCAGAACAATTGCAGGCAGTGCGCCAGGTAGCACAACATCACGAATCATCATATATTTTGTCGCCCCTAATGTGCGCGCCGCATCCAGCAACCTTTTATCCAGAGATTGCAGACCTGCCAATGTGTTGACAAAAACGGGGAAAAACACGGCATAGCTGACAATGAAAATTGCAGCCCAAGTTCCAGTTCCAAACCATAAAATTGCTAATGGAATCCAGGCGATAGGAGCTATTGGACGAAATGTCTCAATTAAAGGGTCAATCAAATATTCCGCAAGGCGCACATACCAAACGCATATTGCCATTGAGACACCGATTGTAAAAGCAATGCAGAATCCGCTACCAATTCGGGTTAGGCTTTCAAATAAGGATGACGGAAGCTCCCCGCTGACCGTTAGCTCCCAGAAACCCCTGACAACACCCGATGGAGTTGGAGCAATGCCACTGGCTGAGCCTTCAATTGGTGCCCAGGCCTGCCACATTGCAAGAAGAACAATAGGTATAAGAAGTGGCTTTAACCATTTCCCCCATCTTTGAGAGATTAAGACTGATCTGAGTTTATAAATCACGGCGACTCCATCCCCCCCACCATGGGGTTGACTTGCGTGCGACAAAATTGAGCAACAGGCTCATCAGATAACCGATCAATCCGATAGTAAAAAC
>RFYV01000194.1 GCA_009921265.1 Betaproteobacteria bacterium
TTATAGCGATTAATTACAAATAGCAGTATTTGGTGCATTTTTTGCTTTTCTTTAGTGCGCCCTTCACGCGGCGCCTTTTTTTGCACCAAAAGCAAACATTTAACCTAAAGGACCCTCATGGAGGCACCAAAACAGGGCTTTGACGTTTTGTTCATTTTGCTTGGCGCCATCTTGGTGCTTGCAATGCATGCAGGTTTTGCGTTTTTAGAGCTAGGTACGGTCAGAAAGAAAAACCAAGTTAACGCCTTGGTCAAGATTTTGGTTGACTTCAGTGTTTCAACCGTCGTTTATTTTTTGGTGGGTTACAGCGTTGCCTATGGCGCTGGTTTTTTAATGGACGCCAAAACCTTGTCGGCCAACAACGGTTACGATTTGGTTAAGTTTTTCTTCTTACTCGCTTTTGCAGCAGCCATTCCTGCCATCGTTTCGGGCGGTATTGCAGAACGCGCCAAGTTTTATCCTCAATTGATTGCAACGGCCGCCATCGTCGGCTTTATCTATCCGTTTTTTGAAGGCATTTCTTGGAATCAAAACTGGGGTGTTCAAACCTGGATCAAGGCCGCTACGGGTGAAGAGTTTCACGACTTTGCAGGCTCGGTCGTCGTACACGCCGTAGGCGGCTGGATTGCTTTGCCCGCTGTTTTGTTGTTGGGCGCGCGCGCTAATCGATACCGCAAAGACGGTGCTATTTCTGCGCATCCGCCATCCAGTATTCCTTTTCTTGCTTTGGGCGCCTGGATTTTGATCGTTGGTTGGTTTGGCTTTAATGTGATGAGTGCACAAACGCTAGACAAAATCTCTGGCCTCGTTGCTGTCAACTCACTCATGGCGATGGTTGGTGGCACGCTCACCGCCCTATGGGTGGGCAAAAACGACCCTGGCTTTGTTCACAACGGCCCCTTGGCGGGCTTAGTCGCCGTTTGCGCAGGCTCCGACTTGATGCACCCTTTGGGCGCTTTGGTGGTTGGCGCGGTTGCAGGCGCCATCTTTGTTTATATGTTCACGCTCACACAAAACAAATGGCGCATCGACGATGTTCTTGGCGTTTGGCCTTTGCACGGGCTTTGCGGTACGTGGGGCGGGGTGGCTGCTGGTATTTTTGGTGCGCCCGCACTGGGCGGCATGGGTGGCGTGAGTCTGAGTGCACAACTGATCGGCACAACGCTCGGTGTCGCTTGGGCTTTTGTCACCAGCTACATCCTTTATGCTCTTATTAAGTCTGTGATGGGTCTTCGATTAACGCAAGAAGAAGAGTTTGACGGTGCCGATCTTTCAATTCATAAAATCAACGCCACACCCGAAAGAGACTCAAATTGGTAAGTTTTTGTGGTTTTTTAGATGTTTTATACAAAAACATCGTGAAAACACTTGGGATTTTCCACCTTCTTTGCCTCATAATGAGTTCACTCTTTATTTTGCGTAAGCTTAATGGGGGGTTTCTGGTGATCGGTTAGTTTCGCGTATTCGCTACTTAGGTGTTGTGCATTCGGGACTCCATCGCTTTTCTTTCTGCTTCTTATGGAGTTCCCTAGATGGGTAACAAACTTTACGTTGGCAATTTGCCATACAACGTTCGCGACAGCGATCTCGAACAATCTTTCGGTCAATTTGGTACTGTTACAAGCGCTAAGGTCATGATGGAACGCGACACAGGTCGCTCCAAAGGCTTTGGTTTCGTTGAAATGGGTAGCGATGCGGAAGCGCAAGCAGCTATCAATGGCATGAACGGTCAGCCTTTGGGCGGACGCAGTTTGGTCGTCAACGAAGCTCGCCCCATGGAGCCACGTCCCCCACGTAGTGGCGGCGGCGGTTATGGCGGTGGCGGTGGTG
>RFYV01000195.1 GCA_009921265.1 Betaproteobacteria bacterium
GCGAACAATCGGTGTGAAGCTGGTGATCGGGTCGTATGGCAATTTTTGATCTAAAGCAGATGCAATCCCATGACTGCTGGGTGTTGCCACAAGCAATGTTCTTCCGTCGGGTACGGCAGACGCCACGTAAGCGGCAGCTAAAGTGC
Source organism: Betaproteobacteria bacterium (assembly GCA_009921265.1). Lineage (GTDB taxonomy): Bacteria > Pseudomonadota > Gammaproteobacteria > Burkholderiales > Burkholderiaceae_C > Limnohabitans. The sequence continues at coordinate 147 of RFYV01000195.1, forward strand.
CGCTGCGTCCAGGCATGTTTCGAACATTAACCTGCCCAAATCCATTTTGAGTCAGGCCTTTGGCGACGATGCGTGCCAATAAGTCCGTTGAGCCTTGTGCTGCTGTGGGCACAATCAATTCAATGACATTGGCGTTAGTTTGAGCACAAACTGCAAACCACGCGGACATAGCCAGTGCAACAAAAAACTGTTTTGTGAAGTACCCATCCCTGAAGATGGGCTGTTTTGCAAATGTTGTATGAGTCACCATAGAGGAGCGTCATTGAGTTGATGACCAGATCTTAAAAATGCATGACAAATAAAACAAGTTGAAATATCTTATATATATATATAAAATTTGAATATATCCATGAAATTTAATCAGATCCGCAGCACCCCTTGCTTTCTGCCATGAAAAGCGAAACCCAATGTTCAATCCCAACCTGAAGCATTTAAGAATTTTTGTAGAAATTGCACGCCGGGGGAGTTTTCGAAATGCGGCAAATGCGCTCCACTTAAGTGAGCCTGCGACGAGCCAAGCGGTTACACAATTGGAATCTTTGATGGGCGTGAAGTTGCTAGATAGAACGACCCGCAGTGTTCGAATCAGCGAGGCCGGCTCGGCATTTTTGGCAGATGCAGAGAGATTGCTGGAGGGCTTGGATTACTCAATTGCCGCGCTTAGAGAGTTTGCTTCGTCTGGACGTGGGCGTGTTTCAATTGCATGCTTATCCTCGGCGGTATATCGATTATTGCCGCCTGTATTGGCTGAAATGAAAGTGCAATACCCAGGAATTGATGTCGTTTTCCTGGATGACAACATGCGTGGAATTTTGCAAAAAATCGACAAAGCAGAATGTGATTTGGCAATTGTCAGCGAGGATTCATCCATTAAATTGGGGCTTTCAATTCCGCTTTTGATGGATACGTTTCAAGCTGTTTGTCGTTTTGATCATCCATTGGCAAAACGAAAGAAAATCAACGGCGCTGAGCTCTCAAACTTTGAGATGATTTTGCTAAGGCGAGGGTCAGGCATTAGGGATGAATTGGACCGTACCTTCGAATCCAATGGCATACAACTGAATGTTGTCAACGAAACAACACAGATTCTGACCTTACTAGGACTTGTCGAGGCAGGACTGGGCGTCACAGTGCTGCCTTCAATGCTCTGCCCAGATCCAGCTCATGGTGCCGTGGCAGTGATACCCATTCAAAAACCGAGCGTTCAAAGAAAATTGGGATTGATCTTTGCAACTGCTAGAGAGCCATCTGCTGCTGCGCGATTGCTGGCTGATGTGGTGCAACGAACAGTCGCATCAGCCACATTGAAAGTGCCGCCTGGGGTCTCCAAACTTGTATGAAATGCCAGTTGAATCAATTGACTAAGTTTTGAGTATCATTTGGCAGAATCCATAGATCTGAAGTACAAGCTTTTGATTCAGGACTTATTTGATGGAAAATACAATAAATTTAAAGGAACAAACATGACCTACCCCAATACCCAACTTTTCATCAATGGCCAATGGTGTGATGCCGCAGCAGGCGAATCGCTTGCTGTTTTTAACCCTGCCACTGGCAAAGAGATTGGCCGGGTTGCCCATGCCCGCATTCCTGAT
>RFYV01000196.1 GCA_009921265.1 Betaproteobacteria bacterium
CGCATGAACACGGCGCTCACGCCGAACAGCGCCATGATGGCTAAATAGCCTGAAGCCCCGCCGTGGCCAACGCTGGCGTACAGCGCCGCGACAACGCCGACAAGTAGAATGAAAAGAACAAGCATGAAGTCGTTTGGCATGACGGCGAAGTTTAGTGCTTGAAATTCAAAACGGATTCACTTGAATTTGAATTTGTAATCTCAATCCACGCGTGGGCAACATCGTCAATCGCGTGATGTACTTGAATTCGGCTTGCCAAAGAAGCGTCCCGAGGTGGATTCGAACCACCGACCTGCAGCTTAGAAGGCTGCTGCTCTATCCAGCTGAGCTATCGGGACTCACGCGCAAGGCATTGCGTATCTCATTGTAATAGTGGGAACTGAAATCGCACTCTGAAGAATGAAGTTGCCAACATTTGAAAGTTGCGCCCCGGCATGGCAAAGGCATACGAACTTGTGATATTTGTGCAGCACCATAAACTGAACAAGCGTGTTTCGAACCCGAATTAGAATTGTCGTCCTGAGTACCGCCTTTGCAATAGCCGCCATCGTGGCATTTGCGGTGTATTTCATTGCGAGAAACGCAGTTTTGCAAAGGGAGAAAGAACAAGTTCAAGCCGTGGCGCTGGTATTCGCTGAAAGCATTGATCCTGTTCAGATCGAGCGGTTGATGCAGGAAAAAAATCCGTCCACAAGCAATGCTGATTATAAAAAACTGCATCTCATAGCCCAGGAAATTGTCAAGAACACCGCGACGTTTCAAAACCCAATTTCTCGCGCCGGCATTTTGGTTCCCACGGAAAATTCCGCCTCGAGTGGTTTTGATTTTCTTGTCACCAGCCGCGATGTTGAGAATCAATTGCAATTGGCGCGTATGCCATTTCACAGTGCTGATTTAACATTTCATTTTCAAATGAAAAAATCCTCATCTGGAGTGAGTTCATGGCAAGATGCGGATGGTTCCTGGATGAACGGCTACGCGCAAATCATGAGCGACAGTGGCGCGTGCATTGGGTTGGCCGGGATTGAATTCAATCAGGCCAATACGCAAGCCATGTTGTTCAATTTATTTTTAATGGCCTTTGGAATTGGGATGTTCTTAACCATTCTTGGCAGCGTGGTTGCGGACGGCATTGTGGTTCGATTGCTCCATCCACTTGAGTTGTTGAACGGTGCGATTCAAAATATTTCCAAAGGCGATTTTGGCAAGCGACTTTCAATTTCGTATCCGAAAGATTTTGTCATTATGAGTCAAAATTTAAATCAGCTGGCGCAAGAATTGAATCAAAAGGAGCAATTGCGCAAAGAAGCGGAGGATCGTGAGGAGCACGATCTGGTGATTCAAATGCTTGAGGATCAATTGTCCAAGGTGACGGATGTGGATGTGTTGCTGCATTCTATTTTGGATTCGGCGTTCAAATTTTCAAAATGCGAGGCTGGATCAATTTGGGTCGTTGATCAAGGCCAGCTTGTTCTTTGGTATGTGAGCAACCCCGTGCTTGAGATGAGGGATCGCAAGACCCAGAGCGGTATTGTGAATGCGCGAATTCCCATTTCATCCAAGAGCATCGCGGGACACTGCGTGATGATTAAAAAACAAATCGTGCTTGACGATGTCTATTACTTGCCGGCTGGTTCGCCTTTTGAATTTAATCCCTCTTTGGACAAAAAGACTGGTTTCCGCACGCGTTGCATGATCTCCATTCCGCT
>RFYV01000197.1 GCA_009921265.1 Betaproteobacteria bacterium
CGAATATCCCTGCGTTTGCGGGGATTTTTCTTTTGCATCGCATTCATGTCTGGCTGCTGAAGTCGTGCGCTGCGACGCACTGTTTCGCACCGTTTCGCTCCCCAACTGCACGCAATACGGCATACACCCAGATACTGGACTTATGTCAGTCGTTCCAGTCGCGCGAAGCGACTCGGATGGTGTTGGTTTGACAAATGGAAGTTTGGCAATCGCAGCCGCTGTATCAACCAACCCAAGCATTGTGTAGTGCTTGAGCGTTGTTCTGTAATCGCTATGGCGAAGTATTCGCTGTGCAACTTGCGGAGTGACAGAAGCACGGGCAAGTTGTGTTGCAAGAGTCGCGCGCAGAGCATGCAAATCAACCACACGGCCTTGCGCATCCACCAAATCAATTCCAGCGCGTTTAAAATCCTTCTGGCGCGTCAAGTTGCCGACGCTTGCGCTCCACACCCGTGTTGTTGGAAGAGCAGGATTGGCTTGCAGTCGGCGTTGTAGAGCATCTGCGAGTTGCGGATGCATTGGAATCACATCCACGCGCTTCGCTTTGCCTTCACGAATTGTCAGCGTCGATTCTTTGAAGTTGACATCTGCCCAAATCAAGCGTTCCAAATCACCTTTGCGCAGTCCAGCGAATGCGGCGGCTAAATACCAAGCATCTCTTCCCCGCTTTTGCGCTTCGGCAAGCAATCTTGATAGTTCGTCATCAGTCAATGCCCGTCGCACTCGACGACGATCACTCAGTTCATCTTGCTTTGGAACAATGCTAAGACATGAGAAGAAGATATTAGACAGGTGTTCCATACGTATTTTAGAACGTCTCAGGAACAAGTTGTTTTGCTGGAACATTTGGAACACGCCTTTTTGCGTGGTTGCATGGCCGCATAGTTGCGTGGTTGCATAGCTGCTTCCCCCACCAGTTCCCTCGAAAGATGCGAGAGGGAAACCCCAGACCGACCAGACGCAAAAAAGCCCACACGAAGTGGGCAACAAAAAACCCGCCGAAGCGGGTTGGGTTTTTCCTACTGAGTAGGAATTATTCAGTTATCACATAACCCTCAGATTCGAGGTAATCTTGAATCACGGCCTTGACTGTGGGTTTTTCGTCATTCTCATATTTTGCAACAAATGAAGTTTGAATTTTGTCACACCATGCGGAAAATTCAGCATGAGAGAAAACCTTGGCAATCACAACATCGATGGCTTCAGTTTTGGTTTTACCCTTGCCCTTGGCCTTGCCCTTAGAATCGGACAATGAAAATGGCGTGCCATCATTCACGGCCTTGACAAATGAAGTGACGTAATTCATGCACGTTTTTTGTGCTGTTTTCTCAGGGGCAAGTGACACAATGGTGTCGCTGATACCTTGACGCCATGTGCAAGTTTTTACTGACTTGCCAAACTTGATACCTTCAGCACGAAGGGCCTTGGCTTCAGTTTGAAGGGTGACAGTCAATGACTGGGTTTTGTCATTGGAAACCTGAAGGTTCACAATGTTTTGGCCAATGGCCTTGGCACGTTCGAGAATGGTCAAGGGTTTGACAATGAAGGTTTCAGTTTGTTTAGAGTTTGCCATTTTAGAGTTTCCTAAAAATATCGGGTCAATCGATAGTGATTGCTTGCCGATGGATCAATTATAACCTAGTTTGACCC
>RFYV01000198.1 GCA_009921265.1 Betaproteobacteria bacterium
ACATAACTGTGCGGATGTAGCTCAGACGCTCCAAACCGTCGTAACCGCCGTTATTGGTGCGATGGCAATCGGTCCATTCGTTATCGCCAGGCACGTACACCACCGGCTTGACCATGGTGCCGAACATTTTCAGCGCATCGGGACACACGTCATCGGTGACATTGCTATGACGAAAAACGGTTAAAAAAAGTTGTATTTAGATACAAAAATCGTTAATCATCCTGAAACAAAGTGTTCGCATTTAAGAGCACAACACTTGCTACATCAATTTAATAATTTTTTATTATGTCAATTAGTTCAGCCCCAATTGAATGGGTTTTCATGACTATGGCAACATTCATTCACCTAATCCGATAATTGATTTATCTCTAACCTGGCCAAAGATCAACAGGCTGCAGGTCTCAGGATCCAAATAGCTGAAAAGTGCACTTCTGAACTAACGCGCAAGGCTTGAGAAAAACTGCCAAATTAAAGAAGTGGCATTTACTTTTGTGACATTCGGACCCATCAGTGATTCGGGCAGGCCAGAGTCTTGGCCGCCGGGCCAAGAATGACCTTGACCTTTGAGATACCAAATTGTGTAAGTGGCGTCATCTCGGCAATGGATGAAACGTTCAACCATTACGTAGTCATCGTCGCGCTCTTGGACAGAGGGTGTTGTGCAATCCAAACTTTGAGACCAAGCCAGAATGCCCTGCGAAACTCGAGGCACCGTACTTTTACCCCAGGGGAGCTGGCGCTCACCGCCCTCAATCGGATTAAGAGGATCGTGCGTCCCAATGAGCATCAAGGTTGGCAAAGCTTTCGTTGGGTGTGCACCTTCACTGGTATTCAATCCCATTACGGTTGCTATACCGGAAAAAGAGCTAGATAGTTCTGCGCCGATTTTGAAGGTCATTCCTGCACCATTTGAATGTCCCGTTGCGTAGATGCGGTTTTTGTTCACGGAAGTACGCTGGGCAACATCGTCCAAGAGCGCGCTCACAAAGACCATGTCGTTGATCTTCGCGCGCGGCGAATTAGCTTTAAGTTGGCCACTATTCCAAAGGCGTGGGTTAATGCGAAAGTTGGCCGGCAAATGGGGCAGAGCCGGCAGCCCGTCGGGTGCTGCAACGACAAACCCTTTTTGTTCACTTAGGGTGGCCCAACCATTTTTGGTGAGGTAGTCCTTCCCATTACCGCCTGCACCATGAAAAACCACGACAAGCGGCGCGCCACCTGAACGCGCTTGAAGTGGGACATGAAGGTGGTAAGTCCAAGTATGTCCGTCAGCTTCTACCTCCAAGCGCTGCACGGTAGCGGCTAGGGCGAGGCTATTACTTACACCGAGAGAACAGATCAAAATAATAGGCTTGAAGATGACTTTCATAGTGCAATTATGAGAGTGTAGGTGCCAAATCCAACAGGCTTACATCTGCTCAAAACCCACGTCATACCTCGGTCTTTTGGGCTTTGGGATCTATATCCTTATTGATTTTGACCACCCTCTGGCTCAAAGAGGTTGCAGCTACCCCACATGGTCCTGACTACCGTTTAAGTTCACGATAGAAATTTTCATGCGATCCAAGCAGTAGCAAATGTCGTGTCTTGGGGTCGAACTCATAGGCAAGTAATAAGAGTTGCGCTTGACTTTTGAACTTGTAAACATAA
>RFYV01000199.1 GCA_009921265.1 Betaproteobacteria bacterium
CATCACTTTGCTTTTGTCACGCTTTTTGAAATTGCTGAGGCTGGTGGTCGCTCTGACCTCAAGTCAGAGATGTTTAAAGAATTAGATCGATACAAATCGCAATTTCAATCTTATCGTGGCAACCCTTCTGTATCTGAAGATGTGCTCAATGCGGTTTTAGATGAAATCAATACTTGCTACCAAGGCCTCAACGTTCAAGGAAGTCGCATCAGCAACTGCATCTCTGACAACGAATGGCTCAGCGCTTTAAGAAATCGCGCCTCTATTCCTGGTGGTACCTGCAGTTTTGATTTGCCCGCCTACCATCACTGGCAACACAGAACTGTGAGCGATCGTCAAAAAAATATTGCGCGATGGGCCGAACCCATTCGGTCACTACACGCCGTGATTAATCTTTTGCTTCGCTTGATGCGCAAAGGCGGTTCACCCCAACGCGTGATGACACAAAACGGTCAATACCAACAAAATCTTCCGCAGGGGCGTTTTCAATTGATGCGAGTTTTTATGGATCCAAGCGCTGGTTTGATTCCTGAAATCAGCGGTAACCGCATGATGGCTTGGGTTCGATTGATGCGACTCGATTACGACGGTAATCTTCAACACGTCAAAGAAGATACTAGTTTCGAAATGGAATTGTGTGGCTGATCATGCCGCAATTGAAACCTCGCACAGTCAAATGTCCTGCTTGTGGTGGCGACTCTCTTTATGCGTCAACCAATCCTTATCGCCCCTTTTGTTCGGATCGCTGCAAAAATAATGATTTTGGCGCGTGGGCGAGCGAGCAGCACCGTGTTCCAGACCCTACGCCACCCGACCCGGAACAAGGTCTTGGCAACCCAACATTGCAATAATTTTTTATTTGCGCTCTTGCGCCAGCCAATCTAATACAGGCAAAGCACCCGGCAATATGGGCGCAACATCAACGGGTAACTGTTGCCAGCGGGATTGTTGACTTTCTTTCATTTGTAAAGAACCAGTCCATTGCGTCACTTTACAAAAATACAATTGAACCAACGCGTGCGGATAATCCATTTTTTGAGTTTTCCAACGCTGCGATTGAACGACAACAATACCAATCTCTTCTTGAAGTTCGCGACTCAAAGCCTCTTCAATCGTTTCTTGAGACTCTAGTTTTCCGCCAGGAAATTCCCAATAGCCCGCATAAACTTTTCCTTCGGGGCGAGTGGTGAGTAAAAAAGATAAGTCGGGTTGAGTCAAAATACCGACCGCAACATGCACGAGTTGTCGATTGGCGTTGCGCTCTAGATGTGCGTCTGCAACACGCACAGAGTCAGACTCAGTAATTAAAGAATTCATTCACCAGTGGCTCGCGTGTTGCCCGACATAATCGCGTGCAAATTGATAGGCCACACGACCACTGCGAGAACCATGCTCAAGCGCCCATAGCAATGCTTGTGCGCGAACGTCATCGAGTGCAACTTTAGCGCCCATGGACTGAAGCCATTGCGCAACAATGATCAAATACTCTTCTTGGCTGAATGGATAAAAACTCACCCATAAACCAAATCGCTCAGACAAAGAAATTTTTTCTTCTACCACTTCGCCTGGATGAACCTCACCATCATCGGTGTGCGTGTAGGTCAGATTTTCTTTCATGTA
>RFYV01000200.1 GCA_009921265.1 Betaproteobacteria bacterium
ATCGTGGAACTAGTCACAGACAATGTGCCCAAGCGTAAAACTGGGACAAAGAAAAAAGCCCTAGTTGGCGATGTAAAACCGCGCATCATGAGCCTGAAATTGAAAGGCCCCAGCAGGGGCGCTGAATTTGCAGAATTCGCCGAAAAAGTTGGCTATCCCTTGCTACCCTGGCAAAAATATGCAGCTGATGATTTTCTGACCACAAAAGATGGCAAATGGGTTCGCAAAACCGTGATGATCTGCGTAAGTCGCCAGAATGGCAAGACATTATTGGCTGCGTTGCGTATCTTGGCTGGATTGTTCATATTTGGGGAGCGATCCATTATTGCCATGTCATCCAATCGCGGAATGGCTTTGACTACCTTTAGGCAGGTAGTTCAAATCATTGAGGCCAATGATTTCTTGCGTGATCAGGTGAAACTTAACATTGGCAAGGTCGGACGATTTGGTTCGGGTACTGAGTGCATTGAACTCAAGAATGGCGCACGCTATGAAATCGTTGCGGCAACCTCTGACGGTGCGCGTGGAAAATCTGCCGATATGTTATTTATCGATGAGCTGCGAGAAATCGGGGAAGAGGCCTGGCGTGCGGCAAAGCCAACTACGCGTGCAAAACCCAACAGCCAAACCTTCTTGTGCAGCAATGCCGGGGACGCTTTCAGCACCGTGTTAAATGACTTGCGCGATAGGGCCATGAGTTATCCGGCCCAAACTCTTGGATGGTATGAATGGAGTGCGCCGCAACATTCCAAAATTGATGATCGTAATGCCTGGGCAATGGCCAATCCTTCGATGGGTCACTTAATCAGCGAAGAGACACTAGCTGAAGCGTTGAGCACTGATACACCTGAGACTTTTAGAACTGAAAGCCTTACGCAATGGATTTCATCGCTGAACTCACCCTGGCCTTTGGGTTCGTGGGAGGCGTGTAGTGATGCAACCCTAACGATGGGGCCAGGGCCAACAACCTACTTTGCATTTGATGTTGCACAATCCAGGCGCACGGCCTCTCTTGTTGCTGGCCAAATAATGCCGGATGGTCGCATTGGTGTCGGAATGCTTGACTCATGGCGTGCCGATAACGCAGTCGATGATGTTGCCATTGCTGCCAAAATCAAAGAATGGGCAGATAAATACAGACCCACCATGATTTGCTTTGATCACTTTGCTACTGCATCGATTGCGGCTCGTTTGACTGCATCGGCACAGCGCATGGTTGATGTATCCGGCACGGCATTTTACCAGGCATCAGGTGATCTACTTGATGCAATTGTGGCAAAGCGTTTGGTGCATTCGGGGCAACTACCACTGACGGAGCAAATGAATGCGTGTGCAGCCAAAACCAATGACGCATCGTGGAGAATTATTCGCAGGGCATCAGCTGGAGATGTGTCTGGCCCGATTGCACTGGCCATGATTGTCCACAAGATGCAAGAGCCAGTTTCAACTCCAATGGTGATTGCAGGATAGACACGCCGACAGATAGCAAATGTCCTGAATGTCGGATTTGGGTGATATAGGGCTATTATCCCACTATGGGTATTTTGTCTGCATTGCGTTTGGTAAAAGATACGCCTGAAACAATAGAGGCGCAGTACAACCCTGCTGTAATGAACTCC